>CAZKPE010000031.1:0-26431 GCA_964554545.1 uncultured Lewinella sp. | reverse complement strand
TGGACGGAGCAGGACGCGATCCGCGAGCTGGTCCCCATCCTGGAGAAGTACCGGGATACCCCTCTTAGCAGCTACAGCCGCCGCTACGCCACGATCACGGAGAGCCCGCGGCAGCTGCATAACGAGAGCGACAAGCCCAGCGTGAAGGTGCTCGACGACCTCGACCGGGTGGACCTCTTCTGTATGGAAAAGGCGCTGCAGATCCGCAACGTCAATATGCTCCGGACCGAGATCAACAAACAGGTTTACCACTACCGGGTCGCGGACTACGACACCTACAAGAATCACAAGCGGGTGCGCGTGGCCTACGACGTGAATGACCTGAGCAGGGTGCACCTCTTCGAGGACAGCGACCAACTGAACCGCAAGTACCTGGGCGAGGCGCTGGAAGAGCGCGCCGTGGCCCGCTACGGTGCCGAGGGTAGCGAGGAGAACGTAGCCCAGGCCAAAGCGCGGGCCGACCGGGCACTAGTCCGGCGAAACGAAGAGATGGCCGCCCAGGAGGTCGCCGCCGCGGAACTAGCGGTGCAGTACCCCCTCCTATCGGACAAGACCACGGTGGGGGATGCCGAGACGATGATTATCGAGCAGCTGTCGAATCACTACCTGGGTAAGACCAGGCTATTCGGAAAGCCACCACCGCCGCCGGAAGAGGACGACGATGACGACCACGAATCGGACCTACGGGCCTCGCTATACGCCCAGATGTAACCCCCTTTTAAACTCATTCAAACCCCGTTTAAATCCATGCTTACCAATCAAAAACACGAAATTTTAGGCTCCATCGAGCGCTACGTCGAGTCGACGGGTAGCCAGTCGGCGGTCGCCAACATGACCGGCGCGAGCTCGGCCACCATCAGTCACATGATCGCCCGTAAGTGGGACAAGATCAGTGATGAGATGTGGCGGCAGGTCGGCGGGGCCCTCGGCTGGAAGGCTGACGGCTGGCAGCTGGTGGACACCACCACGAGCCGCTGGTTCGCCAGCGCCTACGAGGCCAGCAAAGAGCAATCGATGTGGCTCTGCATCACGGCTAATGCCTCGGCCGGTAAGACGGCGAGCGCCGTGGCCTACCGCACTGCTAACGCCAGCCGGGGAGTGTACCTCCTCAGGGCCCAGGAACTGGCCCCCCGGGCCTTCATGGAGGAGCTTTGCGTCGCCACTGGCATTAAGGCCGGGAGAAAGGACACTCGCCATACCCTGCTGAAGAAGGTGGTCCGCTTCTTCAAGGAACGGGCCGACCTGAAACCCCTCCTGATCATTGACGAGGGCGACAAGCTGACCCACGGGGCCATGCGGATGCTGATACCCCTCTACAACCAGCTGGAGGACGAACTGGCCGTGGTGATGCAGGCTACAAAGAACCTGGAGCGACAGTTCAATATCGGGGCCGACTGGCACCGCAAGGGCATTGAGGAGGTCCGCAGCCGCTTCGGGGATGCCTACCTCCACCCGCCGGGCAACAAAAAGGCCGACGTGGAGGCGATCTGCCGGGCCAACGGCCTGACCGACGCGCAAGCGATCGCTCGCGTCTGGGACGGCCTGGAAAAGGACTACGAGACCACGACCACCCCCGCGGGCCAGCGCAGGCGCGTGGTGCGCGTCCGCAAGATGCGCCGCGTGAAGCACCTCACCAAACGAGAATTACTAACCCTTTCAACCCCCCTTATCCATGCATAATCCACCCAACCACTGTACCATCACCCGCGCCGAGGCGGAAGCCGCGGTCACCCGTGCCCTGCAGGCCGAAAACCAGCTGCAGGCGATCGCCACTCAGATCAACATCGAGGTCGCGGCCGTTGAGTCCAAGTTCACGCAGAGCAAGCAGATTCAGCAGGACATCCTGACCAACGCCCAGGCGGTCGTGGCCTCCTACTTCGAGGCTAACCGAAAGGAGCTCCTGGAGGGCGAGCTGCAGTCCACCAAATTCGGACCCGCCCGGGTCGGTTTCCGTAAGTCTCCGACCAAGGTGGTCTACACCCAGGGAACGAAGGCGGCCGACGTGATCAAGCGGATCAAGGCACTGGGCAGTGCCGTCTGGCGGCGGGCCCTAAAGACCACGACCGGCATCGACAAAAAGGCATTGCTGGCCCAGGCCCGCGAGGCCGATCCCGAGACGCTGCGCCAGCTGGGCATCGAGGTCGTACAGGACGAGTCCTTCTTCATCGAACAACCCAAGTAAAATGCCCAGCAAAGACAACATCCGCCGCTTCCATGCCGCGCTCTCCGGAGCCGGCATGATGAAACAGAAGGCGGTCATCCTGGAGTCCTACGGGGTGGAGAGCACCAAGGACCTGACCGACGAGCAGTGCGCCGAGGCGATCGAACGACTCAACGAGATGAAAGCCAACCGCTATGAGGGGGCCAGTGCCGCGATCCGGGCGAAGCGGGCCATCATTCTGAACCTGGCCACCCAGCTGGGAAAGTACGATCCCCACGAGCGCGTGTCCGGCCTACGCTGGCAGTCGCTCAACCGATTCCTCCAGAATAAGCGCATCGCCGGTAAGCTGCTCTACGAACTGAGTGGTCCCGAGCTCGACAAGCTGGCGCGCAAGCTGCGGGCCATGCTAGCCAAGCACGACGTCATCGTCGATGCCGAACGGCGACAGACGATCCTTAACTGATGAAGGTAGCGATCACCACCCCACCGGCGCGCTGGCAATTCCTGCGCACCTTCTACGCGGACGTCCTGCAGCGGGCGCCCATTTCGGGCATCGAAACCTCCAGCGTGCTGGTGGGGGAGTGCTTTCACCGCTACCTGAAAAAGTTCACCTTCCGCCCCAAGACCCTCAAGCTTAGTCTGGCCGAGGCGATGGCACTGAAAGACTGTCTGATCTACCAACAGGCGCAGGGGATGGCCCCGGACCCATTCATTCACTGCATCATTTATGACCTCCAACTTCTCATCGCCAATGCCACACCGACGTAAGTACTTCGTCGCCAGACGCAACTTCCTTAACCGGGTCCTGGAGATTCAACAGTTTGTCCTCGAACGGCAGGAGCCGGGCCAGCCCATGGCCTTCACCTACCGCGAACACGTAGTTGGCCGCTTCCACATCAGCCTGAAAACGCTCTACCGCTACATGGGCATTCCTGCCCGCAAGGAGTTGCGGCAAGTGGAGGAGGCGATCGCCAGCTACGACCAATCATCATGACTATGCTTCGCTTCGTTTTCCCCTTCCTACTGCTGGCCACGCTGGCCTCCTGTGGCCTGAACCGGCCAAGCCTGGCCGAGCGCTGTGCGGCCGAGTTTCCGAGCCGGGCCGACACGGTCTACCAGGCTGAGGTAATCACCGATACTCTCGTCATCCCGGACACCTACGTGGAGTACCTGGATACGACGATCTGCCCCCCGAACCTGACCGATTCGACCGTCGTGACCCGAACCGTCGTGCGCCGAGTGCCGGGGCAGACGATTTACCTGCGCGATACGGTCTACATGCGCCAGGTCAAATACACGGATGGCCCCCTGGTGGGCCGGCTCCAGGAGGAAGCCAGACAGCACACCGTCGAGCTGGCCGAACTACGCGGCTCCCGGGCAACGCTGCGGTGGACTACGGCCACCCTTGGCCTGCTGATCCTGATCATGGTCGGATCCTTCGCGGTCCGACGACTACGACCCATGTTTTGAGTGAGTATTTACGCACCTCCCCGGCGAATCGGGGAGGAAGCTGACCGGCTGCAGGGAGCGTCGGGGCCGGGAGGCCCCGGGGAGGTTCGAGGCCACCGCCGGTCGCGTATGATCGAATGTTAGTGTCTTTTCTAGCGGGCCGGCCGTCCGCAGTTTTCTCGCCGGCCCGCATTTTTCCAATCCCTTTAAAACAACCCTTAGATGAAGTTTTCCACCCTACGCCCCACGGGGCGTTCCAGCCAGTCCTGTGCCGCAACGGCCCGGGCGGCCTTCAGTCATCTGCGTCGTCAGCGGCGCAGCGACCAGGTTGCGCGCCAGCGCGCCCGGCGTCGCTCCGGGGCCCCGGACCCCTCCATTCTGCTCGTCTGGACGGCCCGCTACCTGGGCACCACCGCCGGGCAGATGCTGGACGGCTCCCGCAGCCGGGCGGCCACCGATCGCCGGAGTCTGTACGCGCTGATCTGCGCGCATTACGGCTACGAGCCGGCCGCCGCCGCGGGTACACTCGGTTGCCGCACCCCGACCGTGAATTCACTACTGAAGCGGACCGTCGACCGGTCGCTCGATAGCGAATCCTACCGCCGGGCCATGATCGGTCTGATCAACGAGGTCCGTGCGCTCAATGACCGCCGGATCGCCACCCAAATCGCTAACCGCAAAACCCCCTACCATGAATCCCTGGCGTGAAGGCGCGCTGCGCAACGAGTATCACCCCTCACCCGAGCCGCCCAGCGAGATGGAAACGACCCATCCTACTCTCGGTCCGGAACCGATCGACCTGCCCATCACCGAGACGGCCCTACCGTCAGAATTCGACGAGCTGCCGCCGCTATGGGGCCTGAGCTGGCGCTTCGCGTTCAGCTTCGATGTCGATGTCGATGTCGACGTCGTAGACGGCCTCTGCGAGGAGGAGATTCATAGGACACAGCCACAGCGGTTCACGGGCTATGCCGACCACACTATCCTGTTCGACTCCTTTGAGATGGCGGTACGGCTGATAGCCCTTGGCTATGAGAGGCGCCTAGCCTACCGGCTAGAGTCCGCACCTGCGTCCGCGCCCGCTAAAGAGACCCAGCCATGACCGAGCATGGTCCATCCCTGCGCACGCACTTTGATGACGAGGATCTGGAACTGATCGTGGCCGCCTGTCAGACGAAGATGAAGCACCACGAGTGGAAGGCGGACAACCTGAATACACCCGACCGCAACATCGAGGTGGTGATGCGTCACCGCAACAAGGCCCGCAAACTGAAGGGCATCATTGACATCATAATTGTAGAATCCATCTAATCATGAATACGAGTAAACGAGAGCAGCTACTGGCCAAGCTGAAGAAGGTAATGGCCCTACGCAACAGCCCCGACCCGGGGGAAGCCGCCGCGGCCATCCAGATGGCCGCTAAACTGATGCGGGAACACGGGCTAACCGAAGCCGAGGCGGAGCTCCTCGAGGTAAAGGAGGAAAGCACCAAGCTGCGCCGGTTCAAGCCGACGGACTACGACAACCTGCTAATCAACATGGTGGCGGAGGTCTTCGGTTGCGAGGTTTTCATCAATATGAACCACGGATTCCCCGGGCTTATTCCAGCTCATTCCCACGTAATTTTCATCGGGGAGGAACCGGCAAGCGAGATCGCAACCTACGCCTTCCAGGTCCTCAGCCGGCGCTTGCACGTCGCCCGGCAGGACTACCTGGCCACCATCCCCCGCAGGTTCAAGCGGAGCAACCGGACGAAGCGGGCCGATGAGTACGCTATGGGCTGGGTCATGGGTTGTAACCGCGCCGTCCAATCCATTCGCCCGCCGCAGGAGCCAAGTGCTAAAGTAGCGGCCTACATGGACAACAAGTACCCCGACCTGCAAACCAAGTCCGGTCGCAATACGGGAGGTTATGAGGGAAGCCGTGACTATGATGACGTGTATCGTGGCATCCGGGACGGGAAGAAGCAGCGCCTGGAGGCCGGGGTAGCCGGTGGTGGATCAGGTTCCCCGAAGCCCAAACAGCTCGACCGTGGCTAAGTGGCAGCTCCCGATCAAGGATGGCTGGTCAAACTGGAAGATCGCCGTGCTGCCGGACGCCGGACCGGTAAGCGAAGAGCAGGCTATCGAATGGTGTACTGACCGGCCGGTCGAGGAGATGGAGGTCGGTTATTTCGAGCAATACGAGGGGGAGATCAGGATAGCGATCAGACCGCTACGCCTGAATCCCCCCCCCTTCGCGGCAACTGAAAATTCAATTCTGATACCATGATCGATATTCTAGCCATAATTCTGGGTACCCTTGGGGCCAGCGTCCTGCTACTGGCTGTCTACTTCGGCCTGGTCCACCTGGCCGAAGTGTACGTCCGCTTCACCCTGCGCAAGCTCGACCAGGTCGATGCCTTTCGCCTGTTTCAGCACGACCGGCGCGCCTACGAACGGGCGCGCCGGCACTATGAGAATCTGATCGCTAAGCTCGGAAAGGGTAAATGAGGTTCGGACCGCATCGAGACTGGCCGGAGTTCAGGACTTGGTTCCTGGAGCTTCACGGGATCCTCTACGAACTGGACTACCCCGGCCTACTGATCCATGAGCTTTTCGTCCACGACTGGCAGCGAGGGTTGCACCCACTGCAGAGCGCGATGGAGTTTGCCGGGTCGATGGGCTTTTACGTTAATCCATTCACCCCTGCCAGCCGGCGGAAGCTGATGCGGTCGGAGGCGGCGCTGGCAATCTTCCCACAGCGGCGGCGGTAAGTCCACCGTATGTACTCAATCGGAGCCTGCTGCGTGTGCAGCGGGCTTTTTTATTGCCCAATCGGGTAGTTAGCGGTAAATACTTCCCGCTTCACCTTCCTGTTAGTCTTCTTGCGGGCTACCGATACAGTCTGCTCGAGACTGGTCTGATGCCAGCCTTGACGCTTCCGATAGGCTTCTAAGATGTCGGAGGGGTAAGAGCTGAGCAGAAACTTGCCTTCTAGCTTAGATAGGGTCTTCAGCAACATTTCGAAGTCCTCAATGGTGTAGCCATCATAATGAGCGCAGTTGCTATTGTAGTAGGGCGGATCGAGGTAGAAAAAGGACGTTGGCCGGTCGCGGGAGGTAATGATCCGGATGGCATCTGTACACTCAATTTGTACGCGCTGCATCCGAACCGCGTAGTCGAGGGTGAAACTTTCGCGCCGGTTCTGGATCTTCTTTCCCATCGTGTTTCCGGCCACGTCATAGCCCCAGGGGCCTTCGATCTTACTGGCAAAGCCCTGGTTGGCTAGTGCCCAGACGGCCCAGGCCCGCTTTAGCTCGGAGAACATGTCGGGATTGTCGTAGATGACTCTAGCCTGGCGATGCTGGTCGCGGCTGTGTAGCGTGATCTGTATCTGCTTCTCCAGACTGACGTAGTCGTGCTGGACGACCCGGTAGAAGTTCACGAGCTCGCGGTTGGTGTCATTGATTACCTCGAGCATCGATGGAGGTTTGTTCCAGAACACAGCACCACCTCCTACGAAGGGCTCCGCGTAAAGCTGGTGGTCGGGAATCATGGTCAGAATGCGGCGCACAAGCTTCTGCTTGCCACCGTAGTAGCTGAAGGGAGGTTTCATGAGAGCGTGTGTTTAAAACAAATTGTTGCGAATATAGGGCGCAAGTTGACTCCTGCCTGCGAAATTCTCAAGCTGTAGAAAAAAGTCTATTTTGAGGGCCAATTAACCCCAGACGTATGGATGTACTCTACACCGAATCGGCAAAAAAATTGGCAGAATGGAAGCAGATCCTGCGTGACGAAGACATCCCCTTCCAGGAGGTCATGGAGAAAGGCGCTGCCGGCATCAAAACCACCCCGCCCGGGCTAAAGCTGATCCGCGAGCGGGATGGCTACGAGAACACGATCACACCCCAGATGCGCAAAGAGGAGGAGATGAACCGCAAGGCGCTCCCCTATCTAGGTGTACTGATGCTCATCTTCATAGGGTTGGGGTTCGTCATTTGCAGCGACAACAACGCCGAAGCAGAAGCCGCGGCCATGGCCGAAGCTGCTCATGACCCAAGGCTAGCCCGCTTTGAGATCGGCACCCCATTCTTTCAACAGTTTACCGAGTACGTCAAGCGGGAGGCGGTCCGTAACCCGCGGACGTTCGAGGTGGAGGACTACCGGATGCTGACCTACATTCCTGATAGCATGGTGTTGGTGCTGGAGTTCAGCGCCGAGAACGATTTTGGCGTGCGTACGGACCATTCTATCACGGTAGTTACCGACAACCAGGGGGCGATCAGTAGGGTCGTTTCGGCGCAGTAGTTGGGGTTCGATGTCCGTCCAATGTTTGCGCCGGCGCAGGCCGACGTAGGAGGCTTGACGCTGGCGCGGTATTGGGTGCATTATTTATATAATTTTCTCTTTTGGCTTGCATATGTGAACACATAGGGCGTATATTTGTACTATAAGGGAACGGGCGATGTTGCCCACCTTAAAACAACCACCATGCAGACCGCTACTTTCCTCACCACCCCCATTACCGCCGCCAACGCCAACGGCCGCACTTTCACCGCTGCGGTCTTTAACCTCGAAGAAATGGGTTGGGACTTTACCAACCACACCGCTTGGGGATTCGCCGATGGTGAACTTGACGGCGACGACGAAGTGATCATTAGCGTTGACGATGAAGGAACGACCTACGCCGAGGTCAAAGGAACAAAATCGGAAACGGGCGACGACGATCAGACCATCGCCGATCTTGAAACCCTGCGTGCCGCTCACCAACTCGAAGAAGAAGTCTAGTGAAATTCGTTATCCGCGTGACGGACCTTGCCTCTCCCGGTGAGGTCCGTCACTACTCGAACCTGAAGCTGGCCGTAGTGGACATCGAAAGCCCCTACGATCAGACCTACCGCTCCGCCATGAAGGCCAAGAAAGCGACGGCGAAGAAAGAGCACCCGCAGGACCATCTACTAGAGGGCTACAAGAAGGGCTACCCCTTCGTCTCTGGCGGATGTCGGTTCGACGCCATTCCTGTGTACGAAACCTCGGACTGCTTTGAGCGGGACGAAGATTGGTCGGACGACGGCACCACGGTGTCGGACGGCCTTGGAACCGTTGCGCCTGCCAATTGTCCATTGTGCGGGGCAGAGATGCAGGTGGTTCGACCCGGCGACATCCGATGCTCGGCTGAGTGTCAGGGTTGATTGCGCCCAATATTACGCTAGACGCATTGCCAGATTTAGCGAGTTGACGGGTAGCATCATCATTTTGTACGAAAAGCGCAACGGCCGGGCACAAGCCCGGCCGCAGTGTTTTACTCGTACAGTTCCGGATCCAGACTACTGGGATCGATCAACAACCGGTGCTGCTGACAGAAGGCCGAGAACGTAGCGAACCGGCCCCGCTCCTCTTCAATGGTGTGCTCCTTCTTCGGGTGGAAGCGAAATTTCATCTTCCATTTGTAGTTACGTAGCGACATGAAAGATGGAATCTCCATTCTGCTGGGATCGACATCCAGCTTTGCATCGATTGCCTTAGCCAGCCCCTTCACGGCGGCGTAGATCTCCGGGAGATCCTCCTTTAGGACGTCGTCCTCGTAGCGGTAGGTCGATTCGATGGTGGTGCTGCAGATAAAGGTCGATCCCATGGAGACGGTTTTGTCCCAAAACTAAGGGCTTTCTATGGGCTTGCCGGCGGGAACTCCAGCAACACCGTACTATCCTCGATCGCCTTCATCGCGTGCACCTCGTAGGGGTTGAAGCGGTATTGCTGCATGAACCCGTACTGAGCCCGATTCACTTCGACCAGACCGACGACGGTGGTACCCCGTTCCGGACAGTCGTGGTCGTGAAAGCCCAGCACGGAGCCCGCCGGGATGACGAGTAGCAGAATGATCTGGTTAGGGTCCTCGGTGGGAATACGGTAGGTAGTGGTGCCCTCGACGTAGTAGGGACTACCGGCCGCGATCAAAGCGATGTCCCGACGCAGGATGGTGCCCCCGGCCGCAAGCTGGGCGCTAATGCCGTTCAACCGCGCTTCCATCCTCTCCAGCTCGAGTAGTGCTTCCTGGTGAGTCATGGCAGCTGGTTTCGCAGTTCTTCGTTCTCCTCTTGGAGCATGGCGATCGTCGTATCCCGGCGCTTCAGTTCGTCCTTCAGGGAGCGATTGACCAGCTCCTGATCGAAGTTCTTTAGGCGCAGTTCCTGAATCTGCCGTTCGTGTTGCTCGATGCGGTCGTTCATGGCTTTTAGCTTTGCCTGTAGTACGTCATCGATGGCCACGATCGCGTTCACGCTTTCGAGCTTGGTGCGCGCCCTGAGCGTCTTCAGCTTCAGGCGGGGGGCAATCAGCCAGATGCCACTTGTACCGATCGCTGAAGCGATCACGGTGATTACCGGCCAGTAGGTAGTCAGAAAATTCACAGACCATGCTTTTCGACGTGGAGGACGGTGGCGATAATGGCCTCGATCACCTTCTCCTGAAAGACAGGATCGCGGAGCTTAGCCACCTCGACCAGGTTGGTGAAAAAGCCGATCTCGAGGAGGACCGTTACCGGGATGGTTTTACGGGTGATGTACATGGCGGGACTATCCTTAATGCCCCGATCCTTCAGCCCGAGGGCGGCCACCAGGTGGCGCTGGAAAAGCTCCGCCAGCTTTTTTCCTCGCACACTACCGGGACAGTAGAAAGTCTCGGTACCACTGGGGCTGGTGAACTGAAGCGGGGCGTCAGCGGGAGACCATGCGTTGGCGTGCACACTTACCGCCAGCTTGGGCAACTGCGACTGCCGCTGGTTGATGCGCCGAACGCGCTGTCGCAGGAAGCTAGCCACATCATCCTCCGGAACGACGTTCCAGGCCGAGACGCCGAGCGCTTGCAAGCGGGCCACGACTGGCCGAACGATCATTCGATTCCACTCCCATTCGAAGAAGATGGTACCATCGGACAGTACGGGGCTGTGCTTACCGCCCTCCAGGCGGCCGTGACCATTATCGAAGGCCCAGTCGTAGCGCTGCTTATGCCGACGGCGGCGGCCCTTGCGTAGTTGGTGGGCGATCGCCCCGGCCACTACGGGCGTCAGGTAGGGTAGCCACTCGTCGAGGCCGGCCAGTAGATCGTAAGTCATGAGAGGTCATGGATTGAAACGTACGGTAAAGCCGGGCTCGCTATTGTTGCCGCCGGCCTCTCTCCAGGGCTGATAGTCATTTACCACTACTTCCTCGCGGTAGCGGACGCGGTAGGTGATCCGGTAGACGCGCAGGTCGCTGCGGCGCTCGGTCTGCTGACGCACCCGGACCAGGTCCTGAAAGCTGTCGCCGGCCAGCTGGTGCAGGGTGCGGTTCACCGTCTGCAGTAACTGCAGGTGAGCCAGGCCTTCGCCTCGGCGATCGGGGGCCTGCCCCTCGAAGGTGTGGGTGGGGTCGAACACCTGGTAAGCAAGACGCACCTCCACCAGGGCGGGGGCCTCCTGCACTCTATCGCTGACGTGCTCGAAGGTGGCGTCCGGAAAACTGATCAGGGCGCAGGGGAAGGCCAGGGGCGGCAGTGGTTTGACGTCCAGCTGGCCCATATCGTAGTCGACCATCAACAAGCCATCAGCGGCGATTAAACGGTCGCTTAGGCGTTCAAATAGCTCGGTCATGGCTTACGGAATTTACGGTCCAGGAGGAGGCGGGCCTTGCGCTCGATGCGCTGTTCCAGTTCGTGGCTCTTGCCGACGAACTGCCGCTTGGGCATATCGAAGCCCTTGCCCCGGCCGGCGCGGCCGCCCTCGTTGTGTACACCCATGTAGGTGCTGGGAAAGATGAAGTCGACCTGGTTGCCGGAGACCCGGCCCTTGGTCGCTGCCTTCTTCAGGGCGGTAGTCTTCACCAGAAGTGCCCGCCGCTTGGTCTCCTTCTTGCTGGGCTTACGGGCCGGCCACTTCTGCAGGCTGCGATCGGTGAAGCCTTCGTTCTGAAAATTATCCTCGTGAAAGGCTTCGGCCTCAACGGATATAACGTCCTGGGTAATCTCTACCTCAAGGGTAGAGGTCAGCTGCTCCAGGTTGCGGAAAAAGTCACTGGCGCTCATGAGGTCGAGATTTGCACCAGGACGGCATCGATGAATTCAAACAGGTAGGTCACGCCCAGGAAGTCGAAGCGGTAGACGCCGTCCCCCACCGGAAGCAGCTGGGGGATGACCACGTCCAGGGCCGGTAGCAGGTCACTGGCTACGGCGGGCGAGGCCACACTGGTCCGGGGCAGCTTAGCGGCCAGGTCGGTAAGGCGGTCCGCAGTAATGCGGCCCGGACGGGCGGTGTCCGGTAGATCGAAGGAGCGGCCTACGTAGCGCTCGATGGCCAGGTTCGTGTTCACCTTGCTTACCGCACGGTAGCGGCTCACCTCCCCGTTGCGTCGAAGCTCCAGGGCCCGGCTTTCCGTGACATAGTAGTAGGGATGGTCGTCACTGAAGAGCGTCCCGGTCTTCCCTGGGTTATGGGTAAATCCTCGCGTTGGCTCGAATTCCGGTTCCAGTCCGTTCGGCTCGGCATCCGTCTGGGTTGTACCGCAGCGGCAGTTGTATCCGTTGGGGGGCATGCGGGTGTCCCAGATGGGATGATCGATGGGATAGATCGCACCGTCCCATAGCAGATGCTGCGGCCGCGTCAGTTCGTCCCGGATGGCGTTGTAGCGCAAGTTGGGGTAGAGGTAGGCGCGACGCTGGTAGACATCCCAGTTCTCCGCGCTACTGGCCGCCACCATGGCACTACGGGCCTCGGTACGTAGCCAAGACTGGTTCTGTAGACTCAGGTAAGCCCGACTCTCCCGCATGAAGTCTTTCAGGGGGAGCCCACGCAGCTTACGCAGCTCGGCCGCCAGGGTGTGGTGTTTAGCGGCCGAGAAGCGGGACGCGCTCTGTCGCAGGCCCTCGAACATGCGCAAGTCCGCCTCCGACCGGGGCGAATGGAATTTACGTCCCCAGCCCAGTTCGGCCTGCTCGATGATCTGATCGTAGTAGCTGCGGTATATGCCGTCGTGGATACGGGCACCGCCTAGCTTGCCGGCGTGTAGCTCACGCAGAAAGCTATCCTCCACGCCGCCGGCAACCCCCAGAAAGCGGTTGGGGATGGAGTCGGTAAGCTCAGCCACATCATTGCAACAGGAAGACCCGTAGAGGGCTAGTAAGTCAGCGTGACGGGTCCGGGCGCGGCTATTGGTCCTTCTCATCGGCTGGCTTCTTTGGATCGTCCTGGTCCTCGTCCTCTTCGGCTTCCTCCTCGATGAACTGGCCAACCGGGGGATCGTCGGCGGTGGGCTTCGGCACGTCGTAGAAATTGTAGAAGTGGCTCTGGGCGATGGGGATGATGCTGGATAGCTTCAGGTCAACGTCGATGCGCTGGGCCATCGAGAGGTGCTCCCGATCGGGAATGGAGAATTCACCGCCGCCGGCCGGGTAGCCGAGCATAACCAGGTAATCGACCAGGCGCTCGTTCAGGTACTGCAGGACGTAGGAACGATCGTCCAGCTTGAGCTCGTCCTTCGTCTTTTGGTGGACGTTGGCCTGGGCGTAACCCGAGTTCTTCGCCTCGGTGGTAGTCATGGTCTGGCCGCCGATGCTGATCTGGATCTCCCGGTTACAGGCATCGATCAGCTGCCGGAAGACTTCGCCGCCGTTGCCGTTCGGGTTGCCGTGGATGGTCTCGATGTGTGCATCGGTGGGAGCAACCACGTAGCCGGCCGCCCCGGCGTTAGCGAGCTGCTCTTCCAGGCTCACCCGGGTCGCCTCGGTATCGAATTTCCCCCAGCGGAAGGGCATGCCGAAGACCTCGGCGAATTCAGCCCAATCACCGAAACCACCGGTCTTATAGATGGCATACTGGCAGGCTTCCAGAATGTCACCCAGGTCCTCATGGTGGCCGGCCTCCAGGGTGGTCAGGGAGAAGGGGCTTTCGCGGAAGGGGAAGCCGGCGGTATCGGCGCGGTTCTTCAGTACGATCCCGTGACGGGGCCGCACGTAACGGCGGTCGATCTCAGCTGACCAGCCGCCGCGATCCTTGGCCCCCCGGGCCGGCCAGCTCATTTCGATCAGGGCGTGGCCGTAGAAGCGGCTGTTCATGATCCCCTGCAGCAGATCGCGGAAGTAAGACTTATTGAGCAGCGCCTTTATCTCCGGTACCGGCTCTCCGTCGACGCGAAATGAGAATGCGCAGTTCGTGATCGACTGGGTGCGCTTTGCGACTTCGCGCTTCAGCACGCCGTCCAGCATGCACTCCGCGTAGAGCTCGTAAAGGCGGTAACGGTCCTGGTTGGGACCGTCGGCCAATTCCATGGCCTTCTTCCACTTACGGATGTCAGCGCTCTCCCGCGTATAGGGACGCACGTCGACGTTATTGATAATGACCGAGCCCTTGTATTTGCCCTGCGCCCGCCCCGCGAACGGCGAACGCAGCCAGTCGTACAGGTCGCGGCGAAAGGAGCTAGCGTGTGACATTGGAGCGGGTTGGCCCTGAAAGTCGCTTAGGCGGCGAGTTAAAGGGTAGTTAAACGGTGTTTCGGCCTATCGGTAGTTGTTCCGTTTGGGACGGGAGCCGAAATGAATCTTTTTCTCCGCGGTGATGGCGCGCCGCGGCAGCTCGGTGTAGAGCTCACTTTTCTGCACCGCCCGCAGCCACTTCATGGCCCGGTCGTAGCGGGCCGTACGGTCCTCGATGTAGTTGCCGGCCTGGGAGCGAGCCACCAGGTGGTAGATGGCGATGTCGGCGATCGCCTGTACGAGCAGCTGTAGGCGGGGCTGGGGCGACTGCCAGGCGAATATGGCGTCCACGTTGTACTCGTCGGCCAGGTAGGTGCGCGCCGTACTCTCGCCCACGGCAATGCAGGCGGTGACGATCGAATCATCCCCCTGCGTGATGGACACGAGGTGCTCTTCCTGGATGGAGTTGAGCAGATCTTGTTTTTCGATGTAGGCCATAGCTTAGCGGCGGTATTTGCGGCGGCGGTACTTGCCACCGGTAATCTTACGGGTCTGGCTCTTACGCTGGCAGAGCCACACACCTCCCTCGGTGGCGTCCGGTCCGTCGTCGTGGGCGTTGAGCTTGGGGTTGATGGCCAGGAACTGATCCTTCAGGGTCATCATGTGGGGGTTTTGCTTTTCGGCGACGTTGAAGACGAGCTGACCGGATGAATTCAGGGGCTCAAGGGTCGACTCGATGCGGAAGAATTTCTCCGGCTTGGACCGGTTGTCGGGCTGGATCGAGATGTGGCCCCGCGTCTTGATCATCTCGTTGGTCAGCCGCAGGAATGTGTCCTCGTAGAAACTGGCCTGCAGACCACCGGCCTCGACGTACATGTACAGCGCGGTCTTTTCCCCCACCAGGTCGCGAATGGTGTAGTACCAGCCGATCATCTTGGAGACCGTGGTCTGGTCGCAAAAGGCGTGGATGACGTAGAATTTGCCCTGCAGGTAGCCGATCAGTACGACGGCCTTGTAATCGCTCTTCTTTGAGTCGCGGTGAGAGGGATCCCCGTAGGCAATCAGGAACTCAAACTTGGTGAGCGGCGGTACCTCGTCCCAGTAGAGTGTTTCGAAGACGGTGCCCTCGACGATGGGATTGTTAAAGTACTCCTTCTGCCGGCTGCGGTAGGACATCTTGCTCAGGATGTCGTCGATGTCCTTTTCGGAGTTCTTCTCCGGCCAGCTGGAGCGGCCCTTGCGATCGCGGATGTTGATCACCTCGTAGTAGTCCGCCATCTCGACGGCCTCCTTCATGATGCAGACTGGGGCGATGTAGTTGCCGCAGAAAATGATGCGGTAGTTGCCCGATACGTCCACAGTGGGGATCAATGCCTGCTCCACCCAGTCCCAGCGCTCACGTACCAGGGCTGGGTTGCGGCAAAGCTTGTCATGGTCGAGATCGTCGATCAGCAGGCAGTCCGGCCGGGCGTGCTCATTCTTCGTTCCCCGCGGACTCTGGCCACCGCCGATCGCCCGAAAGCTGACGCCGGTCTTGGTGACGAAGTTGCCTGTCTCCCAGCCGCGGTAGCCCTTCTGCGTGCCGTAATCGTTGATCAGTCGCTGGTTTGCCTCCAGGTTGATCATGTAGGGCATAAGCAGGTCGATGGCGTTGCTCTCGCTGTGGGAGGTCAGCAGGATGTTGCGGATCTCCTTTTTGGCCAGAGCCAGGTAGAGCACCTCCAGCATGGTGCGGGTGCTCTTGGCCATGCCCCGCGACCAGACGCGGGCCTCGTACCACCGCTTGTTGGCGACGATGCGCTTGGTGGCCCTCCGGTGAAAGGGGGCCGGTGGCGCTGAGGCGTAGTGTGGGAAGTGATACGCAAACCAGGCTTCGGGGTCGGCCTCCAGGCGGGCGATGCGCCGGACCTTCTCCCCGGCGGTTTCCTGGGGCAGCGGCGTTTCACGCTCGACGTTAGCCCGGAACTCGTCCCAGCTGATCAGTGCCTGGCGGGAGGTCATACTCATCTACAGCCGGCTCTTAATGAAGGCATCCTGGTATTCCAGGATCATCTGGGCGTGGGCCAGGTCAGCCGAGGCGATGAATTCACTGAACTGCATCTGCACCGTGACGATCTCGGCTACCGATACCTCCGTTTCGAGCTTGGCGATCGAGGTGGTGAGCTTGGCGTAGATGTCCCCCTCCTTGGAATTGGCGTAGCGCTGGCCCGGTTCTTTCTTCCGGATGGCCTGCGATAGCTCGTCGACCTGGTCGTACAAAAAAGCCAGTTGCTGCTGGCGCGTCACCAGCAGACTTTTGCGCAGTTTATCCCAACCGCCCTCTTTTTTCCACTTAGTTATGGTTGCCGGGCGAACACCAACCTTTTCGGCGAGTTCAGTTTGGTTAGAGACCCCGCCGCGAACGAAGAGCATCTCTGCCAGGGCCTTCTTCTGCTTGTTGGTCATGCGGCCAAAGTAAGCGCACGCCTCCCCCGATTTTCCCGCTTCGCCCCCACCGTAGGCTAGTCTCCCCCTAGCGTAGGGCCGCCCCCCCCTAGTCTGGGCCGACTATTTAGGAGAAGCGCCGCCGGGCTGCTACAATTGCGGCCAATCAAGTCAGCGGCTCTTGCCCAAACACACATTTCTCATCTCGGACGAAAGCGTAAACCATCACGGTTTCCGCATCCTGACGGACGGGATCGATCTGTCGTACTTCCTGGCTAACCCCGTCCTGCTCTACAACCACCACCGCTCCAATACGGACGTGACCGTCTACGGTCGCTGGGAGGGAATGGAGAAAAAGGACGGCAAGCTCAGCGGCGATCCTGTATTCGACCTGTCGGATAAAATGGGGAAGAAGCTGGCCAGTAAGGTCAAGGGTGGCTTTCTGCACGCGGTCAGTCTGAACGTACGCATCCTGGAAGCCAGCGATGCGCCCGAGCACAAGCTGCCCGGTCAGCGCGGGCCCACCATCGTGCGCTCCCAGTTGCGGGAGGTGTCCATGACCGACATCCCCGGCAACGGCAATTCCGTGCGCCTCTTCGACGCGGACGACAACGAGATCGACGTCGTCAAGCTCTCCGACTTCACCACCAACGCAAGCTTCAAATCGCAAACAGCTCCCAAAATGGACGAACTGCAGTACCTGGGTATGACCCTCGGCCTATCCGACGATAAGCCTAACCTTTCCGCCGTCAACGGTGCCATCCGCAAGCTCATGGATAAGGCCGCCCGGGTGGACGTCCTCGAAGCCCAGCTTAAGGACTACCAGAAAAAGGAGGAAGCCAGCCAGGCCGACCGGGCCGAGGCGCTACTGACCAAAGCCGAAGAGGATGGCCGCATCACCACCGCCCAGCGTACCTCCTTTGCCACCCTGTTCGACAAGGACTTCGAGGGTACGGCCGAAGTGCTGAAGGGGCTGCCGAAGCAGAAGAAGCTCAAGGACATCCCGGCCGGCGGTAAGGGCGGAGGCGATACCACTACGCTCAGTGAGGGCAAGTACAACGGCAAAACCTTCCGGGAGTGGGAGATCGAGGACGACGGTACGCTGGCCCGGCTCAAGAGCGAGGACGAGGAAACCTACAACGAGCTGTACAAGGAACAGTACGGCAGCTTTCCCACCAAGGGATAGCCGCCGCGGAAGAGAGAAAAGGCAGGCCGGAGGAACCTTCTTTTCAACCTTACAACCAAACCAACCGTGGCCGTTCAACAAGAAATCTGGGTCAATTCCATTATCGAGGAGCTCTACGACTCCAATCAGTTCCTCCGCTACATGGCGAATCGCTCGGAGTACGTCCGCGACGGTAAGATCATCCACAAGCCCCAGAGCGGCGGTGGCTCTGGAGTGGAGAAGAACCGCTCGGTCTTTCCCGCCGGCATCCGTACCCGTCTGGACACGGAGATCGCCGAAGTGATCGACGAGTACACCTCCAACCCGGTCAAGATCCCCCACGCCGACACGGTGGAGCTGAGCTACAACAAGCGCATGAGCGTCATCCGCGAGATGCTGGGCGAGCTGCTCGAGCAGGTCGGTAGTGATACCATTGCCGCCTCCGTCCGCGACTGCAAGGCCGGAAATAAGGTAGCGGCTACGGGAGATACCCGGCCGGCCACCGCACCCGGAGCTACCGGACCCCGTACCACGGTGATCGGTGACGACGTGCTGAAGTGCGCCAAGGTCCTGGACCTGCATAAGGTGCCCTCCCGGGGCCGGGTCATGCTGCTGGATACCCAGGACAAGCACGACCTGATGAGCGATGAAAAGCTGAAGTACGCCTTTCAGAAGACCATCGATCTGAAGACCGGCAAGATCGGCCAGCTCTACGGCTTCGACCTGATCGACCGCACGCTGGTGCTGCGGATGACCGCCGGCCTGGCTCCGAAGGATGCCTTTACGGCCAATGCGGCCGACGACACCAGCGGCAGCATCTTCTGGCAGGGCGACCACCTGGAGTACTACCCAGGTATGGTGCGCTTCTTCGAAAACCTCGGAGACCCCACCCTGTACGCTGATGTCTACTCGATGCTGCTGCGCTTCACCGGCGGGCCGAAGCGGGCCGACGGCAAGGGCTACGGTCTGCTCTACCGCGCCGCCGCCTAATTCAATCCTTTTTCAATCACCCTTCAACTCCTGCTTTCGTGAAGATCACCAGTGTATTCGAGGCCCATCCTGACGTCGACACGGTCTACCTGGTCGGTAGCCAGCCCTTCGTCAACCACAGCTACGCCCAGAACCACGCCCGGAGTACGGGAAAGACCGTGCAGATCTTCAAGCGGGACAAGGTGGAAGCTCAGGGCCGCGCCATCGAGGAAGCCCGCCAGCGTAGCGAAGCTCTCCGTAAGGACAAGGAAGCGAAGAAGGCCGACGAGCAGCGTCGCCTGCAGGCAGCCCGTGAGCGGGAAGCGCAGCTGAAGGAGCAGGAGCTCGCCGAAGCAGCCCGCCGGGAAGCTGAGGAGCAGGCCGAGCTCGAGGCACGGGCCGCCGCCGAAGCAGAAGCGGCCGCCGCCGCCGCAGCAGCAGCCGAGGCAGAGGCTACAGCCAGCGCACCTGCCACCGAAGAAGAGTAGTCACCCAACCGTAGTCATCACCCGCCCCGGCTTAGGGGCACCACACCGTCTTTCATGAAAAACCTTTTTTCCCTTCTCTCGCTCCTGTTCCTGCTGACCCTCAGCGGTGTGGGCAGTGAGCTCCGGGCGCAGGCCGACGAAGCGCTCACCGGCACCGAAATAACCGCCCTTCCCAGCGACGCTCCCGCTCCCGCTGGCATCACCTTGACCTTCGAGTCCAACGACGAGCTGAAGGCGTTCCTGGCCACCCCTGCTACCCCGGCGGGTACTATCACGGAGCAGGTAGCCATCCCGCAACCTGCCTACGCCATGCAGCTCGCCCCCGAGGACGGGCCGGATGAACCGGACGAGAGTCCCGAAAAGCTCACTGTCTGGGAATTCGTCAAACGCTACTGGGAGGAGATTGTCTTTGCCCTGATCCTCTTCATCGAGGTTATCGTCAACCTTACGCCCACCACCGTGGATGATGCCGGCTTCCGCTGGTTGCGCCGAATCTTCAACGCCATCATCCCGAACCGATCTAAGACTTCCGGGGTCCGCCACCCCGTGAAGTAAGACCTCTCTCCGGCGGCCCGGGTATCTGGCTGGTTTCGACCGGCTGGATACCCACCCCCGCGCACCGGCTCACTGGGAGCATTTGTAGTGGTTCGATTCCACCGGTACGCGCTAGGACATTTTCCACTAAGCTCAACCTCCTTTCAGTATGGCACTGCCCGGCGTAAACGTGAACCTTCAGAACGGTGCTCTACCGGGCAGCGCGGACGGCGACGACGGTCTGGGCTGTATCCTGCTGCAGGGACCCGCAGCGGCCAGCCTTGCGCTGCTCACTCCCCGCCTGATCAGCTCCCTCCAGGATGCGATCGACCTGGGACTGGACGCCGACTACGACGCGGCCGGCGAGGTGCATGTCTATCAGCACCTGCGTGACTTCTACGCCGAAGCCGGCGCCGGTCGCAGCGTCTGGATCATGTTGGTCTCCCAGGCCGTCACGATGGCCACCATGGTCGACGTCGTCGAGGAGGACTACGCCCGCCGCCTCCTGGACGCCGCTGGCGGGAAGGCGCGTTTCCTCATCGTTACCCGCAATCCCGCCGACGGCTACGCCCTGGCTACCGTCGATGACCACATCGATGCCGACGTGGTGTCCGCGATCGGCGCGGCTCAGGAGCTCGGTGAGTTCTACCTGAATGAATTCACCCCCTTCCGCACGATTCTGGAGGGCTACGGCTACGACGGAGATCACGGTGGTCTGGTCGACCTGAAGCAGCGCACCGATAACCGCGTTGGCATCGTCATCGGTAACACCAGGGCTGGGGCCAGCGCCGCCGTCGGTCTGGTGGCCGGCCGCCTGGCCTCCATCCCCGTACAGCGCAATCTCGGCCGCGTCCTGGACGGGCCGGTCCGCGCCGATGACATCTACCTGGGCACCGAGGAGTTCGGCCAGGTCTTCCGTACCGCCGCCACCATTCACGATCGGGGCTTCATCACCTTTCGCCAGCACCCCGGCAAGGCGGGCTTCTACATCAGTGACGATCCGGTGGCCACCAACGGGCAGGACGACTACCGCCGGTTGGCCTACGGTCGCACGATCGATAAGGCGCTGCGCATTGCCTACACGACCTATGCTGGCGAGATCCTTGACGAGGTGGAGGTCGACACCCGCGGCCGCATCGAGCCGGTCAAGGCGAAGTACTACCAGTCGCTGATCGAGCGCGCACTGAACCAGGCCATGACCGCCCAGGGCGAGATCCTCTCGGTTGCCGCCACGGTGGACCTGGAGCGCAACGTACTGGCCCTCGGGGTGGCCGTCGATCTGCGCATTCAGGTCTACGGATACGCCGATCCCATCACCATCAACCTCGGCTTCCTGCCGATCAACGCCTAAGCATGCCACTCTTTGACAGCCGGGAGTATTCCTGGAGCAACATCACGATCAACCTAGGCGGCAAGAAGCTGGGCGGCGTCCAGTCGGTCAAGTACAAGTACGGTACTGACAAGGAGCGGGTATTCGGCAGCGGCAATAAAGCCCGGGCCATCCAGTCGGGCAATACCGAGGTCGACGGCGAGGTGATCCTGCTCCAGAGCGAGTACGAGAAGATGGCCGCCGCCGCCCGCGTGGCGCTGGGCGATCCCCTGGCCAAGGTCACGGAGCTACCGGGTGTGGACATGGTGGTGGCCTACACCAACGGTGCCAAGATCACCACCGACGTCGTCTACGGGCTCAGCTTCACCGAGGTGGAAAAGGGGATGGCGCAGAACGATAAGTACATGAAGATCACCATGCCGTTTCTGGCACTGGACGTGAAGGAAAGCGCATAGGGTTTATAAGGGATTTACCAGGGCCGGTGGCTACGGCTGCCGGCCCTCTTTTTTTGCCACCAAATACGAGAGTAATGTCAAAAGTGACTGAAGAACAAATCGCCAGCTGGAAGAAGCAGCACGGCGAGGTATTCCAGCTGACCGGCCCCGATGGCCGCCAGGCCTACATCAGCAAGGCCACCCGCAAGGTGATCAGCCTGGCCCAGTTCAAGATGCAGGAATCGCCCATCTCCGCCGTGGAGGTGATCCTGGAAAACTGCTGGCTGGCCGGGGACGAAGAGCTGAAGGAGGATGATGGCTTTGTCCTGGGCGTGCAGCAGCACATCAACACCATCATCGAGACCAAAGAGGTCGAGGTAAAAAAGCTCTAGCCGACGCCCGGGGCGGCCCTGACGAGGACATCGTCGGCTACGTCAACGCCATGCTGCGCTACTACATGGGAGTGGCCGACCCCGACGCACTGGATGACCACACCTGGGCGCAACTATTCGCCCACCTAATCGAAATCAGAAAAGCCGAAGCACCGAAACGTTGAGCGGATTTACCTACACGATCGATCTTAAAGTACTGGGTGGCGCGGGCCTGACCCAGACTACCACCAAGGTGGATAAGTTCGAGCAGTCGGTACGCAAGACCAATAAGCTCATCGGCCGCACCGAAGCGGATACGCGAAGCTTTACCTCGACCGGGTCGGCGGGTTTCGATAAGGTAGGGCGTTCGGCCCTTGGCCTGGACAACAAGATCGGCAAGGTTCGCAGGTCAACCAACCAGGCCCGCGATCAAATGGATCGCTTCACCGGCAGCGGTCAGCGGGGCTTCATGCGACTCAACCGGGGGGCTACCAGGTTGATCGGGATTCTGGGCGGCGCTACGGCGGCCTTTTCGAGCGCCCGGGAGGCAGCCGACCTGGAGAGCATGGAAACGGCCCTCGACTTCGCTACCGCCGGGGAGGGGGCTAAGAACATGGAGTTCCTGGAACAGACGGCCGAGAGCCTGAAGCTCAGCATGCGTTCCAGCCTGCCGGCGTTCAAGAACTGGATGGGTGCGGTCCGCGGCACTTCCCTCGAGGGGCAGGAGGCGCGTAACACGTTCTACGCGGTGGCCGAGGCCTCCCGCGTCATGGGATTGAATGGCGAGCAGAATGCCGGCGTGTTCCTGGCCCTGGGACAGATGGCCAGCAAGGGCAAGGTTTCGGCCGAGGAACTGCGTCAGCAGCTGGGCGAGCGGTTACCGGGTGCACTCGGCATTGCCGCCCGGGCGATGGGGGTCACCCAGGCCGAGCTGAACAACATGATGGACAAGGGGGAGCTGTACAGCGATGTCTTTCTTCCCAAGTTCGCCCGGCAGCTGCATAAGGAATTTGCCGGCGGGGTGGAGGAAGCGCTGGGAACGGCCAACGCTAACTTCGCCGACTTCGATAATTCCGTCCTGGAACTGCAGCAGTCGCTCGGAGGCGGCTTGGTGCCGGTAGGTACCCGCCTGATCAACAATTTTCTCATTCCGGCCATGGACTGGCTGGGGCGGAATTCGGAGATACTGGTAGTGCTGGGATCGCTCTACGTCGGGGCGGCGGTGAAGACCGGCGTGTTCGCGGCTGCCCAGGCCTGGGCGGCTACCAGTGGCGGGGTGCTGACGCGGGTGATGCAACTGCTGAACGTCACCATGTCCCTCAACCCGGTCGGCATGGTCGTCATGGGTATTGCCGCCCTGACCACAGCCATGACCTTTGCCTGGAACGCCTCGGACGTTTGGCGCGGCCAACTTCAGGGCACCTGGGAAGCAATCAAGCAGACTGGCTTGGCTATCCTGAAGTGGCTGGTCTTACCGATGCGCGTAGCGGCTAAGCTGTTCACGGCTGCGCTCACCTTCGATGTGGGTGCGATGAAGAGCGCGCTAGGTGATGCTATGGGCCTGGTAGCTGACAATGTCAACGACTTCACCAGTATCGGCGAGAAGTACGGCGAGGGCTACGCTAAGGGGGTTGCGGACTTCAACGCTAAGGGGGAGCGGGCCGCTGCACCTACTGCCCTCGATGCTGCCTTCAGAGGAAGCGGGGGTGCGCCAGCGGCGAATAACGGCAAGTCAGAAGCGGCAGCCAAAGCGGACGCGAAAGTCCGCAGCGGGCTGAAGGGCATCAGCGGCGGCGGTAGCAAGAACATCACGATCAACATCGATAGCCTGGTCGAGACCCTGGCCATCCACGCCGCTACGGTGCAGGAGGGGACCGATGACCTGGTCGACCTGGTCGTGGCCAAACTCACCCAGGGCATTAACCAAGCTCAACAGATGCAGTAATGGCCACCACCTTCCAACTAGACCGCCTGTACTACGAGGCTTTCGGCGAGGAGCAGGGGGACGGCTTCGAGCTGCCCCAGCTGGAGGATAGCCAGGGGCAGTTCGTCGAGGTGCAGCGCCGCCTGGCCGCCGCCGACCTGCTCGGCCGCGCCCTGTTCCTGCCGGTTCGGCTCGGGGGGGTTGACCTGGCCAACGAACCCACGTTGCGCATTACCGGCCGCAAGGTGATTCAGAAGACCCGCCCGGTGGGCTCCCGCCGCAAGGGCTCGGTGAAGGAACTGATCAGCATCGACGACGATAGCATCACCATCCGCGGCATCATCGTCAACACCAAGAGTACCCGCGATTATCCGGAAGACGAAGTCCTAGCCCTGAAGGAGCTTATCGACCGCCCGGAGGCCCTGGCGATCGAGTGCGGACTCACCGAGCTGCTGGGCATCTACCGCCTGGTGATTGAAGACTGGGACCTGCCGGAGATACGGGGGTTTCAGCACGCCCAGGCCTACGAGCTGAAGTGCACCTCCGACGAAGACTGGAACCTCGAAATCGACTGATATGTACGTAATCGACATACAGGCCCGGATCGGAGGTAAGCGCTTTTTCCGCATCAACTCGCTCAGCGTGGAGTCCAGCCTGACCCAGATTGGCACCAAGGCTGAGCTAACCCTGCCGACCACCGCCCGCCTGACGCGGGCCGGTGAGTTTGTCTCCGAGGTGGAGACGGCCAAGGCCTTCCAGGTAGGGGACGAGGTGGAGGTCCTGGCCGGCTACGACGGTGATCTGCGGACTGAATTCAGGGGCTACGTCCGGCGCGTTTCCCCCACCATCCCCCTGAAGCTCGAGCTGGAGGATGGCGTATACCTACTGCGGCGCAAGAACGTGAAGCGCAGCTGGCGAAGCGTTACCCTGGCCGAGGTGATCACCTTCCTCCTGGAAGACACCGGCATCGAGGTGGTGGGAGAGATTCCCGGCATCACCTTCAGCCCCTTTTACCTGAAGAACGTCACGGCCGCTTACGCACTGCAGAAGCTGCGCGATCGCTACGCCCTGACCATCTACTTCCGCCTCGACGGAAAGCTCTACGTGGGGCTAATCGGCGGTACCGATCGCGTACGGGTGAAGTACCGCGTCGGCCGCAACGTCGTGGACCACCGCCTGGAGTGGCAGAGTAAGGACGATGTACGCCTGCGCGTCAAGGCCATCCTGATCCGGCGCGACGGTTCGCGCCTCGAGGAGGAGATCGGTAGCCCGGACGGAGAACTACGGACCCTCCACTTCTACGACCTCGCCGACGGGCAGACGCTGAAGCAGCGCGCCGAGGAGGAGCTACTGAAGTTCCAGCGCGACGGCTACAGCGGTAGCCTGACCGGGTGGCTCGTTCCCGAGTGCCGGATCGGCAATACCGTAGACCTGGCCGACGAGACCTGGGAGAACAACCGGGAAGGGGACTACCTGGCCGAAGGCGTGACCACCACCATCGATAGCGGCGGCGCACGACGGCGCGTAAAACTCGGACTGAAGCTGAACTGATGCAATTCGCCGACCACATAAAACGGATGATCGCCGACCGTATGGGGCCGGGCATCGTGACCGTCACCGTGACGGCCGTGGACGAGGCAGCCGCAACGTTCGACGCCGTCGACGTGGATGGCATCGAGCTTTACGACATTCGCCTACAGGCGGTAGTCGGGGGGGTTGATGGCCAGCTCGTCGTTCCGGCGTTAAAGTCCACGGTCACGATCGCGCCGCTGCGCTGGACGGAAACCGACTACGCGGTACTCAGCTACTCGCAGATCGCTAAGGTAGTCGTGCGACCCCAGGGCAGCAGCTACCTGGAGATGGATGAGCTGAAGGTAGCGATCGGCGATCAGGTCGAACTGGGCGGCGGAGCGCAGGAGCCGGCTCCCCGGGGGACCTCGTTGAACGCCAATTTAACCCAGCTGAACGCCAACCTGACGGTCCTCAATGCCAATCTCACGGCCTTTGCCAGCGCCCAGGCAAATGTGGCCGCTTCCGGGCCACTTGCTCCGCTTGCACCTGCGTACACCGTCCTGATTGCATCCCTGCAGTCCCTACAGGCTAACCTGACGGCCTGGAACAGTCAGCTTTCCAATCACCTCTCCCAAAAAGTCACCCTGGCATGATCGATGTACTTCTTTCCGCCGCCGGCGATCTCGAGATCATGAACGGCGACCTGGTCATGGGTCGGTCTGATTTGCAGCACCAGCGGCTCCTCCTCTTCACCGATAAGGGGGAGCTAAGGCAGTACCCGACCGCGGGGGTAGGCCTGCGCACCTACCTGCTCGATGAGGTGCGCAGCGCCACCATCACCGCGGCGGTGAAGCGTGGCTTTGAGGCGGACGGGATGAAGGTGCGCCGGGTACGGGTGCGCAACCGGGCGATCGAAACGGATGCAAGCTATGAGTGAGGCAACGGTACAAAAGGGTCAGTGTATGCTCGATCTGGCGATCCAGTATTTGGGCAGCGCGGAAGGGGTATTCGCGCTGGCGCAGCTAAACGGGCTGGCGGTTACTGACCGGCCGGCAGCTGGATCTACGGTCCTGCTTCCGGAAGTGGTGGACCGCAGGACGCGCCAGCAGTACGTAGAGCGGGGCTACGAGCCGGCGGTCGGCGTCGAAACTGAAGACGGCCAGGGCATCGGCTACTGGACTATCGGAGAAAACTTCATCGTATCGTAATGGCTCGGACAATCGCAGAGATCCAGGAGGCCATGGTG
>CAZKPE010000030.1:25287-26720 GCA_964554545.1 uncultured Lewinella sp. | reverse complement strand
ATGTCCCAGAAGGCCCGCCTGACCCCCATGAACGAAAAGGTCACCCTGCTCTCGCTGACCGAAAGCATGTACCTCTCGCAACAGATCGCGGATAGCTACGGCCACGACCTCGGACAGTTCCGGATCGCCCGCTTCAGTGACGGGGAGATGCAGCCCATCATTGAGGAGTCGGTGCGGGGGGAGTATGTCTTCATCATCGGCAGCACCTTTCAGCCCAGCGATAACCTGATGGAATTGCTGCTGACCATCGACGCGGCGCGGCGGGCCTCGGCGGGGTATGTGTGTGCGGTCATCCCCTACTTCGGGTATGCGCGGCAGGATCGGAAGGACCGCCCGCGCGTACCCATCAGCGCCAAGTTGATCGCCAATCTGCTGGAGGCGGCCGGGGTGGACCGCATCATGACGCTCGACTTCCACGCGGACCAGATTCAGGGATTTTTCGATATTCCGGTAGACCACCTGCAGAGCCAGGCCATCTTCATTCCCTACTTCGAGGAGCAGGATATGAGCAATGTCATCTTCGCCAGTCCGGATATGGGCGGGGTGAAGCGGGCGCGGGCCTACGCCAAGTACTTCGCCAGGGATATGGTCATCTGCGACAAGTACCGGAAACGCGCTAATGAGATCGCCGGCATGACGCTGATTGGGGACGTGTCCGGGGGGGACGTCATCCTGGTCGACGACCTCGTCGATACCGCCGGTACCCTCTGCCGGGCTGCCGACCTGATCATGGAAAAGGGAGCCCGGAGCGTGCGGGCTATTGCCACTCACCCCATGCTGAGCGGCAATGCCTACGAGAATATCGCCAACAGCCAGCTGGGGGAGCTGATCGTCTCCGATACCATTCCCCTGAAGCAGGAGTCGAATAAGATCAAGGTGCTGGGCTCGGCCGAGCTCTTCGCCACGGCCATCCGGAATACCCACGATAATGCAAGTATCTCGGCCCTCTTCGTCAACTAGCCTCCTTATCCCTTGCCCGCTTCCCGCCTATACGACTACAACGCCACCTTTCGGCAGGAGCTAAACCGCCTCAACGAAAGTCAGCGTACCGCCGTAGAAGCCATCGAGGGGCCGGTCATGGTTCTTGCGGGCCCGGGCACGGGCAAGACCCACCTACTGGCCGCCCGCATCGGGAACATCCTGCTGCAAACCGACGCCGGAGCCCACAACATTCTCTGCCTCACCTTCACGGATGCCGGCGTCAAGGCGATGCGCAAGCGGTTGCTGGACTTCATTGGTCCGGAGGCCCACCGCGTCAGCATTTATACCTTCCACAGTTTCTGCAGCAACGTTATTCAGCAGAACCTGCACTACTTCGGCCGGCCGGGGCTGGAGCCGCTCTCGGAGCTGGAACGCATCCGCATCATTCGGGGGCTGCTCGACACCCTGCCCCAGACCGACCCCCTTCGCCTGGGCTACCACGAGGTGTACCA
>CAZKPE010000030.1:8007-25187 GCA_964554545.1 uncultured Lewinella sp. | reverse complement strand
CACGACCACCCGAGCCTGCTGCTCAGCTACCAGGAGCGGTTCCGTTACCTGCTCATCGATGAGTTTCAGGATACCAACGGGGCTCAGGATCGCATCATCCACCTGCTGGCCGACTACTGGGAGAACCCCAACGTCTTCATCGTGGGCGACGACGACCAGGCGATCTACGAATTTCAGGGGGCCCGCCTCAACTCCCTCATCGACTTCCACAACCGCTACGCCCGCGACCTCACCGTAGTCACCCTCAACGAGAACTACCGCAGCATCCAGCCCATCCTGGATGGGGCCGGCACGGTTATCAATCAGAACCAACTACGCATCGGCGAGCGACTGCCGGAGCAGACCATTAATAAACGGCTTAAAAGCAGCGCGGGGGAGGGGGGCGCGGACGCGGGTGCAATCTCTTTCCTAAAATTCACCGATCACCGCCAGGAAACCGGCTACCTGGTCGGCCAACTTCAGCGGTGGCACGAAAGCGGGGTGCCCTGGTCGGAAATGGCGGTGATCTACGCTAAGCACAGTCAGGCCGACCTGCTACGCCACCTACTGGAACGGGCCGGCATCCCCTACCGCAGTAAAAGACGGCCGAACGTACTGGACGGGCGGCCCGTGCGCCAACTGCGCGATCTGTTGCGCTACCTGCGGGCCGAACACGAGCGGCCGGGGACGGGGGAGTATCTCCTGTTCCGGGTGCTGCACTTTCGTTGTTTCGGGCTGGAGCCCCACGATCTGTCCCTGCTGAATCTCGGTCGGATCGCCGCGACGGACGAATTCGGTCGACTTCCCGGATGGAGAGAATACCTGCGCTCCGCCGCCCTCTATCCCCATGAGCTGGAACTCCCCGAAGATATTCAACGGGTAGCCAATTGGTTGGAAGAGGCCATCGGGCAGATCGGGAGCCTGCCCCTGGCCGAGTACGTAGAGTGGGTACTCAACGGAAGTGGTTTGCTGGCTGCCGTGCTGCGCGATCCCAACCGGGCCGAGCTGCTGCAACACGTCGCTACGTTCATGGACTTCGTGCTGCGGGAACTGGCCCGCCGCCCCCGCCTCGACCTCAACGGTCTGCTCGAGACCCTCGACCAGATGGACGGCAACCGGATCGCGTTACCCCTGCGCTCCCACCTAGATCAGGCCGAGGCCGTACTGCTGGTGACCGCCCACAGCGCCAAGGGGCTGGAATTTGAAAAGGTCTGGATGCTGGACTGTTCCGAAAAGAACTGGGGGACGGGGGGAAGCCGGGCCCGTAGCCGCTTCAAGCTACCCGATACCCTCACCTACGCCGGAACGGAAGATGAGGAGGAGGCCCGCCGCCGCCTGTTCTTCGTGGCCCTGACGCGGGCGCGGTCGGAGGTGGTGCTGTCGTGTGCCGAGTTCAGTCAGCAGGATAAGCTACAGCAGCACGTCGCCTTCGTGGATGAGTTGATCCAGTCGGGTGAGGTGACGGAACGGGAAGCTACGGTGGATGCCGCCACCCTTAATCTGCTGGCTGAGCTACAGTTACGCCCCAAGGACCCGGCCCGCTTCCCCCTGCTGGAACGATCGGCAATTTCGGAGTTGCTGGCTGACTTTCGGCTGAGCGTCAGTGCGCTATACGCCTACCTCGACTGCCCGCTACGCTTCTACTACGAGAAACTCCTCCGCGTGCCCGACCGCGAGCGGGAGCGCACCGTTTACGGATCGGCTCTTCACGAGGCGCTGCAGGACTACTTCCTGCGCATGAAGCGGGACCCCGACCAGGCCTTTCCGAGTAAGGAGGAACTCATCTATAACTTCGAATTGGCCCTATCCAAGCGGCGCGGAATGCTGACCGCCCGGGGCTACACCAGCCGGCTGGAGCGGGGCCGCCGGGAGCTGGCTACCTACTACGATCGCTACCGTTCCGGCTGGGTCAACGATGTGGAGGTGGAGTACCGCATCCAGAACGCAGAAGTTGATGGGGTGCCGCTGACCGGTATTATCGACCGGGTCGACGGGATGAACGATGCCTACGTCAGCGTGGTCGATTACAAAACCAGTACCGGGGGAACGAGCAAACTGCGGCGGCCTGCGATAAGCAAACCCTACGGCGGCGACTACTGGCGGCAGTTAACATTTTACAAATTACTTTACGATAACCGCCCTGGCAACCTGCGCCGCGTGCGGGAGGGTCGGATCAGCTACCTCCTCACCGACCCCAGCGGGAAGCAGCGAGAGGAACGCATCGAGATTTTACAGAAGGATACGGATGCCCTGCGCAAGATCATCCGGGAAAGCTGGGAGGCGATCCGGGAACAGCAGTTCACCGGCTGCGGTAAGCCGGAGTGTGAGTGGTGCCGCTTCGCGCGGGATTTGACGGACGAGGTGCCGCTTGAATCGACGGAAACGGTTTACGGATTGGACGACGCTACCTGATAAAGGGATTCTCCCGCCGTTCCTCCCCGATCGTCGTGCTCGGCCCGTGTCCCGGGTATACTACCGTCTCATCCGGCAGCGGCATCAATTTGGTCAGAATAGAGCCGATCAGCGTATCGTGATCACCTAGTGGCAGGTCCGTGCGCCCGATGGACCGTTGGAATAGTACATCTCCCGCGATTACGTACCCTTCCTCCCGATTGTAGAAGCAAATGCTCCCCGGCGAGTGCCCCGGACAGAATAGTACCTCGAAGTCGGTATCCCCGAGCGTGACCGTATCGCCCTCGTTGATGAAGTAGTCCGGCGGCGGGGAGGGGGTCATGGATGGCATCCCGTATAGCTGCACCACCATTGGGGCGGAGGTCAAGATTTGCTCTTCCAGGGGGTGTATACCGAGTTTCAGATCGTAGCGCTGTTTGACGAAGGCGTTGCCGAAGATGTGGTCGAAGTGGCAGTGGGTATTGATCAGTTTAACGGGCTTCAATTCCAACCGCTCGATCGTGGCTACTAGCTCCTTCTCCTCCGCCGGCGTGAAACAGCCGGGATCGAAGATGATCGTCTCCTTCGTCCCGGTGTCGTACACGAGGTAGGTATTCTCCTGTACGGGGTTCTGGGTGAGGGAAAAGACCTGGGTAGGCATGGGAATTTAGAATTGAAAATTTGGAAATTGGAATGGGCTACCGCACGGCTCCGGCGTCGCCTGGTACCAGGCAAGCTTGTGTTTGTAGGGTACTATGAAGAGAGTCCTCCAGTAATGGGTAGAATCTTGAAGTAGCCATGGGGTTGAAATTTACCGGTATACCGATTAATCGCTCGGCGTGCAACGGCTCGACCGGGCTGTCCCACGCTCCGTCCCTAATTGTAGCGAGTAACCCCCCCGACGCGATCCGTGAAGAACTCCGTGCCCCATCCGTAATTTCTTCCCCCACGAGCGCAGCGAGCATCCCCCAGCGGCAGCGTCCATCCGCGCAGCGGCCTCCATCCCCGCGAAGCGTCCACCCCCGGCGAAGCCGTCCAAGCGAGCCCCCCTCCTTTACGAATTCATCGTCGCCAAAAACTCCTCATTACTCGTCGTATTCTTCATATGACGGATCAGGAACTGGAAGGCCTCCTCCGGTTTCATATCGGCCAGGTGGTTACGCAGGATGAACATCCGCTGTAGGACGTCGCGATCTAACAGCAGGTCATCGCGGCGGGTGCTGGAACGGGTAAAGTCGATACTGGGGTACATTCGCTTGTTGGCGAGTCCGCGGTCGAGTTGCAGTTCCATGTTGCCGGTACCCTTGAATTCCTCGAAGATGACTTGGTCCATCTTGGAACCGGTATCGATGAGGGCCGTAGCCAGGATGGTCAGCGAGCCGCCGCCGTCGATGTTACGGGCCGCACCGAAGAACTTCTTGGGCTTCTGCAGGGCATTGGCTTCCACACCACCCGAAAGTACCTTGCCGGAGCTGGGCTGTACGGTGTTGTAGGCCCGCGCCAGACGGGTGATGGAGTCGAGCAGAATACAGACATCGTGACCGCTCTCGACCAGCCGCTTCGATTTTTCCAGGACGACGTTCGCCACCCGCACGTGGTTTTCGGCGGGCTCGTCGAAGGTGGAACTGATGACTTCGGCCTTCACGCTGCGCTTCATGTCCGTGACTTCCTCCGGGCGCTCATCCACAAGTAATACGATCAGGTAGGTCTCGGGGTGGTTCTTGGCGATGGCGTTGGCGACGTCCTTCAGCAGGAAGGTCTTACCCGACTTAGGCTGGGCAACGATCAGTCCCCGCTGCCCTTTACCGATGGGCGCGAAGAGATCGACCAGCCGCATACCGTAGTCCCGGCCCGCTGCTGACCCGGATAGCGTGAACTTCTCCGTTGGGAACTGGGCGGTCAGGTAATCGAAGGGGACCCGATCGCGGATATCCTTCGGGTCGAAGCCGTTGATCTTCTCTACGTCGAGCAGAGCGAAATACTTCTCCCCCTCCTTCGGTGGCTTGACCGGGCCCCGTAGGGTATCACCGGTACGCAGGCCGAACGATTTGACCTGCTGCTGGCTGACGTATACGTCGTCCGGGCTGGTCATATAGTTGTAGTCCGGTGAGCGCATGAAGCCGTAGCCGTCGGGCATCATTTCCAGGATTCCGGTGGCGCTGATGATGCCGTCGAGCTTGTACTCGGGTTGCTGGCGGCCGCGGCCCCGGTCGTTGTTGCTCCGGTCGTTATTGTTGTTGTTACCGCCGCCGCTATTGCTATTGTCGCTTCCGCGGTCCCGGCTGCGATCGTTACGGTCGTTGTTGCCGCCCCGCCGGTTGCTCTCGTCCCGTTCTTCGGTGCGGCCGCGGCGCTCGTAGCGATCGAAGCGTTGCTGGTCCTCGGCGGTGTCGTTACCGTTGTTATGGTTGCTATTACTATTGCTGCGGCCGCGGCCCCGGCCCCGGCTCCGGGATCCGTTGCTGTCGTCGGAGTCGTCATTGTCTTTTTCCGGACGCTCGTCGCGGTTGCTGCTTTCCTCCCGCATGCTACGCCGGCCTCTGCGACCGCGTCCGGAGGAGCGGCTGTCATCCTTCTCTTGGTCTGAGTTGGCATCGTCGTTGCCGTCCTGGTTTTTGCTGCTATTGTTGCTACTACTGCGGCCACGGCTTCGGGCGGGCCGTTTTGGCTGCTCGTCGGTGCCGTTTCCGGAATTCCGGCCTCTGCGGCCCCGGGAGGGTTTTCTGGAGTTGCCCTCATCGTCACCGTCGTCATCCTGTTGGCGGGCTTTGGCGGCGGCTGCAGCGGCGGCGCGCCGGTTGGGGACCCGGTCGGTATCGGAGGCGGCCGGTGGCTCACTGGCTTGTTCGGTGCCCTTAACGGCCTGCTGCTCGAGCAGGGACATGATCAGGTCTTTCTTATTGAGTCGCTTGTAGGACTTCAGGCCCAGGCGTTCTGCGTAGTCCCGTAGTTCGGGGACCAGCATGCCCTGTAATTCCGCTATGCTGTACATCTAATGGTAGTGCGTAAAAAGGAAGGGAGAGAAATGGAGAATGGGAAATAAGCAGGAAGTGAGGCAGATGTGGCTTCCGGAAGGGAAGCGCCGGGAGAACTGAGAATCGTTACACCCGATGTCTGCGCGCGGAGTCGCTTGCCCCGCAAATCTACGACCATTATTCGGTAAACCGGCTTAGGATAGTCGGTAGATTTGCAACTTAGTACACCGGTGATAACCTAAAGGTTCAGCGGGCTGCCCAGGGGCGGGTGCATTACCTACCTTTGCCCGCCTAAAATTCACGCGATATGTTACAGGTGAACCGACTGCGGGACGAACGGGAATCGGTGCTGAGGGGTCTGGAAAAACGCAGAATCCAGGCCGCCGGGGAGGTCGACCGCATTATCGAATTAGACAACCGCAGGAAGGAGCTGCAAACCGAAACCGACCGCCTCCTGGCCGAGCGTAACCAGCTGTCGAAGGAGATCGGCGGACTGTTCAAGCAGGGAAAAAAGGCCGAAGCCACCGAAATGCGGGAGCGGGTCACCACCATTAAAGACCTGGTTGCGGAGGCCGAGGAAGAAATGAGCCGGGTAACCAACCAACTGGAAGAAGCCCTGCTCGGTCTGCCCAACGTACCCCACGCAAGCGTCCCCACCGGCACCGGCGCCGAGGACAACGAAGTCTACCGGGAACACAGCGGAGAACTACCGGTACTCGGCCCCGACGCCAAACCCCACTGGGAACTGGCCGATGCGTATGGTATTTTCGACCTGGAACTGGGGGTGCGCACCACCGGGAGCGGCTTTCCGGTCTTCACCGGTGCGGGCGCACGGCTGCAACGTGCACTAGTCAATTTTTTCCTGGATCGCAATACCGCCGCCGGCTACACCGAATACGCCCCCCCCCTGCTGGTCAACGAGGACACCGCCCGCGGCACCGGCCAGCTTCCCGACAAGGAAGGACAGATGTACTACGTCCAGACTGACGACCTCTATCTCATCCCCACCGCAGAGGTTCCCCTAACGAATCTCTACCGCGGCGAACTGCTGGAAGCCGATGCCCTCCCCCTGAAGCTGACCGGCTACACCCCCTGCTTCCGCCGCGAGGCCGGTAGCTACGGGGCCCATGTGCGCGGCCTCAATCGCGTCCACCAGTTCGACAAAGTCGAGATCGTGCAGATTGCCCATCCCGAAGAGAGCTACCGCAAACTCGAAGAGATGGTCGACCACGTCGGCGGCCTCCTCGACGAGTTGGAACTCCCCTTCCGCATCCTGCGGCTCTGTGGTGGCGACATGGGCTTCACCGCGGCCCTTACCTTCGACTTCGAGGTCTGGAGCGCAGCCCAGGAACGCTGGCTGGAGGTCAGCTCGGTATCCAATTTCGAGACGTATCAAAGCAACCGCCTCAAACTGCGCTACCGCACCGACAAGGGCACCGAACTGGTTCACACCCTGAACGGAAGCGCGCTCGCCCTGCCCCGCATCATTGCCGCCCTGCTGGAGAACAAGCAGACCGACAGCGGGATTATCCTACCAAAGGCCCTGCATTCCTATTTTGGCGGCGACCGCATTACCAATTCTCAATTCTAAATTTTCAATTCTCAATTTCCATGGAAGACCTGCTCAGCGACCACCTCGAAGAAACCAAGATGCTCATGGAAGAGTCCATCGAGCACCTCGAGCGGGAACTCGTGAAAGTGCGCACCGGCAAGGCCAGCCCCGCCATGCTCAACGGCATCATCGTGAGCTACTACGGCGTGCCCACCCCAATCAATCAAACCTCCAATATCAGTACGGCCGATTCCCGTACGATCATCATTCAGCCCTTCGACAAGTCGGTGTTACCCAACGTGGAAAAGGCCATCTTCGAAGCCAACCTCGGCGTCACCCCCCAGAACGACGGCCAGATCATCCGGATCAACATCCCGCCCCTGACCGAGGAGCGCCGCCGCCAGCTCGCCAAGGTAGTCCGCGCCGAAGGGGAGGAAGCCAAGATCTCCATCCGCAACGCCCGCCGCGACGCCATGGAGCACATCAAGAAGGAAGTCAAGAACGGCTACCCCGAAGACGCCGGCAAGCGCAAGGAGGAACAGGTACAGGACTGGACCGACCAGTACACCAAGCGAGTAGAAACCGTAGTCGAGAACAAAGAGAACGAGGTGCTGACTATCTAAAGCCGTCGGCCGGGCCTTGGGAGCGGTAGCGACCTTGGTCCGTCCGACGGAGGGTGGGGGTGTGTGTCGGGGTGTCGGGTGTCAGGTGTCGGGTGTGGATGTAGGCACCGTCTTCGCCGGTAATATGCGCGCGCGGTACCCGCTCCCGCCACTCCTCGTACAGCCAGGGGGGGTTGGAGCCGTCGATAATGACCGGAATATCCGTCGGAATTGAAGTGGGGAAAGCTTTCGGCCGGTAGGCGTTTTGAATGAGAATAAGGTCCACAGTACCCCATTCGGCAGGCAGGGGATAGGTAATCCCGCCATCCAGTACCAACGCCCGCCGATCCAGCAGGCGGAGGTAGGGATGGGCTACCGCCGCCGCCCGCAAGCTGGTATCGATGTGTAGGGGCAGCGGCTCATCTACGGTATATCCCAGTCGCTTGCGTTGGGGGAGTACGTTATACCGTAGCGTTTGCTGGTCTACGTTTTGTCCGATGGCCACTCCGGCCCCGCCACTGTAGATATCGATCAGGCTGGCCCGCGGTAAATGGTAAATGACGAAGCGATCCGCCTCGGGGTAGTAAGCGGGGCCCACCGACCAACTCACCACCAGCGTCCCCGCCCAACCCATCACCCACCAACGGCCCCGGTGGCTGGGGCGAAAAGCCAGGTACGCCAGGCCCCCGATCAGTAGATACAAACCGATCACCGACGGTAGTGAGAAGGAAGAAATCTCGAGCCGCGCCCCCGGCAGTTGCTGACAAAAGAAGATGAAGGCATTCTGCGCGCTCACGACCCCCGCCAACAAGAAGCCGGTGAGCTGACTTAAGCCGATGGTCGCCACTACGCCATGCAGCAAGCCCAGCCCCAATACCAAGTAGGCGAAGGCGATGACCAGTGTCCCACTCAGCAAAAAATAGAGCGGGAACTGCCCGAAATAATAGAGCGACAGCGGCAGCGTACCCAACTGGGCGGCCACCGATACGCTGATGGCATCCCAGACCCAGCGCAGCGCGGGCGGCAGGTAGACCAGCGACTGCAACTTGCGGGTGAACAGCCCAATACCGGCCACCGCCGCGAAACTCAACTGAAAGCCGACCTGAAAGACTTGCTTCGGCTCGGCCAGCAGCATGAAGAGGGCCGCGATGGCCAACAGATTGAAGAGGTGGTTGTTGCGGTTCAGCCCCTTGCCGACTACCACGACCGTCACCATCACCGCCGCCCGCTGTACCGAGGTACTCAGGCCCGTCACCAGCGCGAAGTACCAGACCACTACGACCGTCAGCCCCATCCCGAGGTAGCGAAATACCGGCCGGGGCGGGAAGAGCAGCCGCAGCAACTGCACCACCAGCAGCGCCAAAATGCCGACGTGCAGTCCCGACACCGCCAGCACGTGGATGGCCCCGGTGTCGGCGTAGGCCGAGCGTACCTCACTGCCCAGCAGATCGCGTTTACCCATGATGAGGGCGGCGGCTACGGCCAGGTCGTCGTCGGAGAGGTAAGGCGTCAGGCTGGCGAACCAAGCCTCCCGGCTGGCCTCCCCGAGGGCGCGTAGCGAAAAGCCGGACTGCATACCCACTTTTTCCCAGTCGCCGGCGTCGGCGAAACTGCGGTGGTAGATGCCCTGCCCGGCCAGGTAAGCGGCGTAGTCAAAGGCGGCGGGATTGAGGGCTTGCCGCAGGGTGTCTATCGGCGAGCGCATCAGGATTTGGTCACCGTAGCGCAACGAATCCCCCCGTAGGTAAGCGATCATCCGGCCACTCACGGGCAGCGGGCGATCATTGCGCAAGAGGGCGGTCAGCTCGAGTTCGGCCGTCCAGCGACCACTATCCCCACGCACGGCCTCCACGGTACCGAGTACCAGATCATCCGGCTGATAATGACGGGCGAAATGGTCGGCCCGATTAAGCGGGTGGCGCTGCCCGGCATACCAGGCCCCGGCGGCATACACCGCCAGCAACAGCAACAGGGAGGCGGGGCGCGGACGCAGGTGCAAAGGGAACCACACGCATAAGCAGCCGGCCCCGAAAAGGAGCCAGAGATGACTATGATCGTAGCTCAGCGCGGCGGCGGTGGCGATCCCGGCCGCGAAGGCCAGGGCCGGCCAGAGCAGGGGTACCGTTGCCCAGGGGATATCCGGTCGGGTGTAGCGTGAGGGAAGGCGCACCGGTGGGAAGGTAGTATTTTGCGGGCTTAACCGTCCCGGCATGAAACTGTACGCATTATTCCTGGGGGTCGTCCTCCATACGGGGCTGTACGGCCAGGAGCTCCTCAGTCTGAGCGATGCCATCCAGGTCGGGCTCGAGGAAAATTACCAGATCCGCATCGCCGCCAGCCAGCTCGAGGTGGCGCGGAACAACGACGACTACGCCCTCACCCAGAAGTACCCGACGATCAATCTCGGACTGAGCCCTGGAATCAATTACCGTAACCAGAGCAACCCCGCCAGCATCGTCGCTCAGAGTACGATCACGAGCTATACGGCATCGCCCTCGGCCCAGCTCAACTGGGTGCTCTTCAACGGGGGGCGGATCGCGGTGAATAAGGAACGGCTGGAAACGCTGGCCGACCTCGGCGCCGGTCAGTTGCAATTGCAGGTGGAGAACACCGTTCAGCAAATCATCAATGCCTACTACACCGCCATCGTGGCCCGGGAGCGGATCGACGTTCTCGAACGGGTGTTGCAACTCAGTCGCGACCGCATCGAGTACCAGCAGGTCCGCCGGGAATTCGGGCAGGGTGGCACCTTCGACGAGTTGCAGGCCCGGGATGCCTTCCTGACCGATTCCAGTACATTGGTCGTGCAGCGGGTCACTTACCAGAATGCCGTGCGTAATCTTCTCCAGTTGATGGGGCGCGAGGAGGTTAGCACGGATGTGGAACTGACTACCGACCTGGTCTACGACCCGACCGATTATGACCCGGCCGCCCTGGAGGCGCAACTTCTGGCCGCCAACCGCAACCTCCAGAATTTACTGATTAACCGGGACCTGGCCGCCCTCCAGACGAGCCTGATCGAAACGGAACGGAAACCGACGGTCGGTATCGGGGCCGGAGCCAGCTACGACATCAACGTGCAAACGGGCGTTCAGACCTTCGATTTCGGGGGCGACCAACCCAGTCGGGAACAGGAGCTTCCCGGGGTGGCCGCCCGAACGTTGGCCGCGAACCTCGGCTTAACGGCCAGCTACCTGCTGTTTGACGGGGGCAACCGGAGCGTCCGTATCCAGTCCGCCCGCCTGGAAGAGATTACCGCCCGCCTGGACTACCAGTCCGCTCAGCAGCAGCTCCGTACCGCCCTGCTCAACACCCTGGCCGACTACGAGAACCAAACCCGCGTGATCGGCATCACCGAAGAGCTCATCGCCAATGCCGAACGCAACCTGGAGATCGCCGAAGAGCGCTTCCGCGGGGGCACCATCAACAGCTTCGACTACCGCCAGATCCAGCTGAACTATACGAACGCCGAATTTCAGTTGCTGAACGCCCTTTTGAATTTGAAGGTGACGGAGACGGAGTTGCTTAGGGTGACGGGACAAATTGTGAGATAAGGGCGCGAAGCCCGTCCATTCTTACCTTCGCCCCCATGATCGCCTACGTCACCGGAAAAGTGGCCCACAAGAACCCGAGTTTCGTCGTCGTAGAGGCGGGGGGAATCGGCTACCACGTCAACATCAGCCTGTATACCTACACCAAGATCGAGGGAGCGGAGCAGGTGAAATTACTGACTCATTTTCACGTCAAGGAGGACCAGCAGACGCTCTTCGGCTTCTACGAGGAGGCGGAGCGCAACCTATTTCGGATGCTGATCGGGGTAAATGGCGTCGGCCCGGCGACAGCCCTGGTAGTTCTTTCGAGCATGAACGCCGAGGAACTGCGGGCGGCGGTGATCGGGGAGGACGTGGCCACCATCCGCAAGGTGAAGGGGATCGGGCCGAAGACCGCCCAGCGGATCATTCTCGACCTCAAGGATAAAATGATCAAAGACAGTGGTACCTCACCGACAATGCTCGCCCCCCAAAGCAATACGCTACGGAGCGAGGCGTTATCTGCCCTAGTTAATCTGGGCTTCGGCCGGCCGGCGGTGCAGCGCGCGCTCAATCGCGTACTGACCGCGCACCCCCAGACGGCCACGCCGGAGGACTTAATCAAACTTGCTTTACGGGAGCTGTCGTCCTAGTAGACCCGTTATGCTGACTGCCGCTCGCCACCCCGTTTCTGCCTTGGGTGTCGGGCAGGATTACTACGTATGAACAAGACACTCACGCTCCTCTGTGTGGCCCTGGTTTCACTCGGTTTCTCCTACGTTCCCTACCGGAGCGCCGAGATCGCCGCGCGCCATGGCTATACCGGCGTGATGACGGATACGCTGCCCCCCATCCGGGACCGGACGGCCGACTACATCTCCACCCCCAACCGCAATCCCATCGACCTGCGGGACCCGGCCAACGTCCAGCGGACCGTCGAGTACGACCCGATCACCCGCCGCTACATCGTGCGGGAGCGACTGGGCGAGATCGACTTCCGCCCCCCCAGCTACCTGACCTTCGAGGAGTACTTCGAGTACCGCAACCAGCAGGAACAGCGCAAATACTTCAACCGGCTGGCCGGCGTGGGCCCCGAAGACGAGGATGGCCTTTCGGTCGACCCCCTGGCCGAAATTGAGCTCGACCCCGACCAGATCGACAACCTCTTCGGGGGCACCGAGATCAGCATCCAACCGCAGGGTAGCGTGGATCTGAGTTTCGGGCTGAACTACCAGTTCCAGGATAACCCCTTCATCGTCGAGCGCTTCCGGCGCAATACGATCTTCGACTTCGACATGGACATTCAGATGAATGTGACCGGTCAGATCGGCGATAAGCTTAAACTGAACACCAACTACAACACCGGGGCCAATTTCAACTTCGACAACCAGATCAAGCTCGACTACAACAGCGAGGCCTTCGGAGAGGACGACATCATTCGCAAGATCGAGGCCGGTAACGTGAGCCTGCCACTGCGGGGAAGCCTGATCGAGGGCGCGCAATCGCTGTTCGGACTGAAGACGGAGCTCCAGTTCGGCCACCTGCGACTGACGGCCATCGCCTCTCAGCAGCAGTCGGAACGCGAAAAGATCACCCTGGAGGGGGGCGCGCAGTTGCAAGAATTCGAAGTCTACGCCGATAGCTACGACGAGAACCGCCACTTCTTCCTGAGCCACTACAACCGGGAGGTCTACGAGCCCGCCCTGGAGAACCTGCCCCAGATCAACACCCTCTTCCACCTCGAGAACCTGGAAGTCTGGATCACGAATGACCGCAACGAGGTTCTCGACGTACGCGATATCGTTGCCTTCGCCGACCTGGCCGAGCCTCGCCGACTGACGAACCCCCAGGCGGTCGGCACCTTCCCGACCCCCCGCTACCAGGAAATTTGTGATGGGCGGCCCCTGCCCGAGAACGGGGCGAACGACCTGTACAGCCGCCTCATCGCCCAGAATCAGAACCTGCGGGACATCGACCGGGCCGTGGCGGTGCTGCAATCGGCCCAGTTCGGGATGGAGCAGATCCGGGACTTCGAGAAGGTCTCGGCCCGCAAGCTGCGGCCACAGGAATACACCGTCCACCCGGAGCTCGGCTTCATCTCCCTGAACATCAACGTGCAGCCCGACCAGGTCGTGGCCGTCTCCTACCGCTACAAGTACAATGGGGAGATCTTTAAGGTCGGTGAGCTGTCGGTAAATACGGACAACACCAGCTCCGACACCAGCAACTTCGCCAACCAGGTGCTCTTCACCAAGCTGCTGAAGTCGAGCACCCAGCGCGTCAGCGAGCCGGCCTGGGACTTGATGATGAAGAACGTCTACAGCATCGGGGCCTACCAGGTCAACCAGGAGGACTTCCGGCTGGACGTACAGTACGAAAACCCGGGGAACGGCTTTCAGCGCTTTCTTCCAGTGGAGGCATCTACCCCCCAGCAGCCGAACACCTTCACGGAGGGCGTACCGCTGATCCGGGTGTTCAACCTGGACCGGCTCAACGTGCAGGGGGACCCGCAGCCCGACGGGGTGTTCGACTTCGTGCCCGGCATCACCATTCAGCCGGCGACCGGAAAGATCTACTTCCCCGTGCTGGAGCCCTTCGGCAGCGACCTGGCCGACCGGCTTCCGGATGACGTAGAGGACCGCTTCCTCTACCAGGAACTGTACGACTCGACCATCTTTCAGGCCAAGGAATTCCCCGAGAAGAACCGCTTCGCCATCCGGGGCTCCTTCAAATCGTCGGTACAGTCGGAGATCAGCCTGGGGGCCTTCAACATCCCCCAGGGGTCGGTGCGGGTCACGGCCGGCGGCGCGTTGCTGGTGGAGGGACGGGACTACACCGTCGACTACAGTACCGGGCGGGTGCGTATCCTCAATGACGCTATCCTGAGCTCCGGCGTGCCGATCAACGTCAGTTTTGAGGACAATACCATCTTCAGCCTGCAGACCAAGACGATGCTGGGTCTGCGGGCGGACTACGAGGTAAACGATAACCTGGCGGTGGGGGGTACCTTCATGCAGCTTTTCGAGCGGCCCTTCACCCAGAAAGTCAACCTCGGGGAAGACCCCATCAACAACCGCATCTACGGCTTCGACGCCACCTACAATAAGGCCTCCGGCTGGCTGACCCGCACCCTCGACAAGCTGCCCTTCTTCAGCACCACGGCCCCCTCCAACGTCAGCCTGACCGCCGAGACGGCCATCCTCGATCCCGGTCACAGCCGCGCCATCAACCAGAGTCGGACCGACCGCGGCGGGATCGTGTACCTGGACGACTTCGAGGGATCGGCCAGCCCCATCGACCTGATGACGCCGGTGCAGCGGTGGTACCTGGCCTCGGTGCCCCAGAACGACGCGGGCAACAACAACCCCCTCTTCCCGGAATCCCGCCGCAGCGACCTGGCCAGCGGGGCTAACCGGGCGACCCTGAACTGGTACCGCATCGATCAGAGTGCCCGCAACGCCAGTGCCGGCGACGAGCGCAATCCCTACACCAGCGTCGTCCTGCAGCGGGAGGTTTTCCCCAATTTCGACCTCGGACGGGGCGCTCAGGGTCTCTTTCAGTTCTTCACCTTCGACCTGGCATATTACCCCGGGGAGCGGGGGCCGTACAACTTCGACACGCCCGAAGGGTTCCCGGGGCTGACGGCGGGGGCCATCGGCGACTCCGGCGATCCGCTCGTGCCCGTGAAGTTGCTCGACCCGGCCAGCCGCTGGGGGGGCATCATGCGGGAGATGACCACCCCCGATTTTCAGTCAGCGAACATCGAGTTCATCGAGTTCTGGATGCTTTCCCCCTTCCTCGACGAGGAGAACGCGAGTCTCGCCGCCCCCAATGCCGCGGATAAACAGGGCACGCTCTACCTGAATCTGGGCAATGTGAGCGAGGACATCATGAAGGATAGCCGCAAGTTCTTCGAGAACGGCCTGCCGACCCCGGTCAACCCCCAGCGGCCGGTCGACGAAACCGTCTGGTCGCGCGTCCCGGTTGCCCAGCAGATCACTCAGGGCTTCGATAACGACCTGGCGAGCCGCGCCATTCAGGACGTGGGTCTGGACGGGGTGGACGACGCGCGGGAACGGGAGAAATATAGCGACTACGTAACCTCCTTCGCCAACCCCGTCGTGCAATCGCGGATTGCGGAGGACCCCTCGAACGATAACTTCTACTACTTCAACAATACCGAACACTTCGGGGAAAATGCTACCGTACTGACCCGTTACAAGGCCTTCAACAACACCCAGGGTAACTCGGCCGCCAACCAGAATACCAACAGCAACCTCCGGCAAAGTGCCACCAACCTGCCCGACGACGAGGACCTCAACCAGGATAATACCCTCAACGAGGCCGAAAGCTACTTCCAGTACGAAATCCCTTTGGTGCAGTCCCGCACCGACCCCCGGGAACTAGACCGGGAGGCCACCCCCTTCATCACCGACCGGCTGGAAGATATTGACCCGCTCGACAATTCCGGTACCCGCCGGGTTTGGTACCGCTTCCGCATCCCGCTGAATACGGACCAGAAGACGGCCGTGGGGGGCATCCAGGACTTTCGCTCCATTCGCTTCATGCGGATGTATATGCGGGACTTCGAGGCCCCCGTCGTGCTACGTTTCGCGGAGTTCGAACTGGTGCGCAATAGCTGGCGCCGCTACAACCGCCCCTTCCAGACCGGCCCGGTCATCGGGGGGGAGCAGAATACCGAATTCAACATCGATGCCGTCAATATCGTAGAGAATAGCCGCCGCCAGCCCTTCAATTACGTACTGCCCAACGGGATCGTGCGGGAACAGAGCGTGGGAAGTCTGCAAAACCTGCTACAGAACGAACAATCTCTCTCGCTTCGCGTCCAGAACCTGCAGCCGGCCGACAGCCGGGCAGTCTTCAAATACACGGATACCGACCTGCGACTCTACGAGCAGCTCAAGATGTTCGTACACGCCGAGGCCGCCGGTGAGAGCCGGGAACGTGGCCGCCGGCCGGAAGACGGTGAACTGCGGCTCTTCCTGCGGATGGGCTCCGACTTCGAGCAGAACTACTACGAATACGAGGTACCCCTGGCAATCTCCGACACGGTGGGCCTGGAGGGGCTGAACCCGAACGGCGGGGCCTACGCCGACTCCGTCTGGCTCCCCCAGAACGAGATCAACCTGCCGTTGGAGATCCTGCGGGACCTGAAACTGGAGCGCAACAACCAGAACGTTGCCCTAGAGCAACTGTACGAGCAAAGCTTTTCCCCCAGTGCGGGCATCAACCACGCCATCCGGGTGAAAGGGAACCCCAACCTGGGCTTCGTGAAGGTCTTCATGATCGGGGTGCGCAACGAGCGCGACCTGGACAACGACGGCATCAGCGCCGAGGTGTGGGTGAACGAACTGCGGCTGGAGGGGCTAGACGAACGCGGTGGCGTAGCGGCCATCGCCCGGGCGGATGTCCAGTTGGCTGATCTGGGGAACCTGACCGCCGCCGTCAACTACAGCAGCATTGGCTTCGGCGCCCTGGACAACAGCGTACTGGAACGAAACCGCTTCCAGGCGGCGGGCTATGACCTGGCGACCAACCTCAGCCTCAACCGCTTCCTGCCCACCCGCTGGGGGGTGAACCTGCCCGTCTACCTCCAGCACAGCCGCCAGGTGAGTACGCCGGAGTACGACCCATATGACTTCGACATCAAGTTGAAGGACAAAATCGACCGTGCCGAAACGACCACCGCCCGGGACAGCATCCGCGAGCAGGCCCAGGAGATTTCCAAGATCACGGCCATCAACTTGAACAACGTCAGCATTGCACCTGCGTCCGCGCGCACCAAAGCCAGCCCGATTGACCCGGCCAACTTCAGCGTAAGCTACGGCTACACGAAAACGGAACAGAGCGATCCCTTTATCCAGTCGGAAGTCGTCAACGACCACACCGGCGTGATCGACTACACTTTCAGCCGCGGGCGGGCCACCGGCATCGAGCCCTTCAAAGGACTGGAGAGCAAATACCTGCGGCTGCTAAAAGAATTCAACCTGAACCCGCTGCCAAATTCGGTCAGCGTCACGAACGTCTTCAACCGGAGCTTCGCCACCACCAGCTACCGCTTCGCCGGGGTGGACGAACGCTTCAACACCTTCTTCAACAAACGCTTCCTGTGGAACCGGACCTACGACGT
>CAZKPE010000030.1:0-7907 GCA_964554545.1 uncultured Lewinella sp. | reverse complement strand
GGTCTGGGGAACCTGATCCAGAACAGCCAGCAGCGCGGCCTGACCGCCGACCTCAACTTCGAGCAGTTTTACAACCAGTTCGGCTTCCTGCGGCCGTATAACCGCAGTAACCGGCGCTCGGCACGCCGCGGCGGAAGAGGTGCTCAGCAAGGGGAAGACGAAAAGCAGGTCGGTGGCTTTGCCAAAGCCGCGATCCGGAGCTTACTGGCCGTTCGCCGCGCCCGCCTGAATTATAGCGAGAACTTCACGACCATCATACCCGGCTACCTGCCCGAACCGGAGTTCTTTGGCCAGAGCGCAGGCTTCAATTCGCCAGGGTGGGATTTCGTGGCGGGCCTGCAACCCAATATCCGGACGCTGGCCGAAGAACAGCGCGGGACGGAGGCGGATTACCTGAACGAACTCGCCGAGGGGGGATTCATCAGTAGCAACCCCTTCCTTAGCCAGGACGTCATCCAGAACTACACGAAGCAGTGGGACGCCAACGCGGTGGTCGAGCCCTTCGCCGACTTCCAGCTTACGCTGACTATGGACCGCAGCTTCACGGAGAACTACACCGAGTCGTTCAAGGTGGAGGAGAAAGGACCGGATGCCCCCTTCGAGCACAGCGTACCGGTGCGCGATGGCTCGCTGACTTTCAGCAACGGCGGGGCCGGTAGTCTCTTTCGTCAGGACACTACTAACCTGAACGACCTCTTCAATACCTTCGAGGCCAACCGCCTCATCATCAGTCAGCGACTAGGGGGGAGCCTGCCCCACGCCGACCCCGACCTGGCCGCCCAGGGCTACACGTTCGGTTACGGCCCCAACCAGCAGGACGTGCTCCTGCCCGCCTTCCTGGCCGCCTACCGCGAGGAAGATGCAAACAGCGTCACCCTGGACCCCTTCGCCCTCACCGGCGCGCCGAACTGGCGGTTGGCGTGGAACGGGCTGGATAAGGTAGGTGACCTCAGTAACATTCTGCGGCGGGTCACGATCAGCCATGGCTTCCAGTCGACCTTCAGCATCTCCAGTTTCGGCACGAGCCTGGACTATCTGGATGCACTGGAACGCACCGCCACGACCGTCCCGGTCGGTTACGATACCGTCAGCCAGGAATTCTTCCCCCGGATCGAAATCCCGAACGTGTCCGAGTCCCGCGGTTTCGCCCCCCTGCTAAATATCGACGCCGAGTTCCAGAACGGGCTGTCGGTCACCTTTGGCTACACGAACAATCAGAGCCGTAGTATCAACGTCATCAGCAAGTTACTCTCCGAACAGATCGGTAAACAGATCGTCGGCGGCTTCGGGATCGTCCTGCAGCAGGTCGAGATCGGTTTCCTACAGGGCAGGCAACGCCGGCGGGGGAATGATCCGGCCGCCGGAACGAACCAGGGGAACAGCCGCAGCGGGGGCCGGCTGAACGTGAGCGACATGGACATCCAGTTCAATTTCAGCCTACGAGAGACCACGACCTACGCCAGCCGGCTGTTGCCGCCCACCCGCGAGATCATCGAGGGCAGCCGCATTTTCACCCTGGCCCCCTCGGTGGAATACCAGATGAATCAACGGATGAGTTTGCGCGCTTTCTTCGATTACCGAAAGACGACGCCCTTCAATCCGCTGGGCTTTCCGCAGACGACCGCCAGCGGCGGCATTGTGGTCCGCTTTCAATTGAACTAGCCGCTGGTTCATTCGCTTGTAAAGGGCACCCAACTGACCGAAAACCGAATGGCTACACCCCAATTTTATTCCCTCCCCGTCGCCCGCGTGGAACCCGAGACCGAACAGGCCGTAACGGTATACTTCGAAGTGCCCCAGAACGACCGAACCGCCTTTCACTACCGCGCCGGCCAGTACCTTACCCTGCGGTTTCTGATCGATGGCAAGGAGGAACGACGCGCCTACAGCATGTGCTCTGCCCCCCACGACGATGAGCTGGCGGTAACGGTAAAGCGGGTGCGCGGCGGCGTCGTGAGTAACCACATTGCTCAACACCTGAAGGCTGGCGATATCGTGGACGTGATGCCCCCGATGGGCCGCTTCGTGGCCGAGACCGACCCGGCCGTGCGGCGGCGCTACTACCTCTTCGGGGCCGGCAGTGGCATTACCCCCCTGATGTCCATCCTGCGTGCCGTGCTGGAAGAGGAGCCGAAATCCGAAGTCGTGCTCTTCTACGGAAACCGCGATGAGGATAATATCATTTTTCACCGGCAACTGGAGGAATTGCAACGGCGCTATGCCGGTCAACTGATGGTTGAGCATACGCTTTCCCAGCCAAAGAAGTATGCCACCAAGGGGTTAAGGGGACTTTTCAAGCGCAGCCACGTTCGCTGGGAAGGGAACCGGGGCCGCATCGACCGCAAGTCCGTGACCAAGTTCCTCAATGAACACCCCGTCGGTGGAGAGGAGTGCCGCTACTACATCTGCGGGCCCGGAGCCATGATCGAAACGGTAGAAGCTGCTCTGCTGGGCCACGGCGTCGATGATAAGCACATTCACGCCGAGCGCTTCGTAGCGGCGGGCAGTAGCAAACAGGACGCCAACGGCAGCCAGGGCGGCACGGTCAACGTCAAACTCGGCAAAGAGGAATTCCAGTTTAGCCTCAAACCCGGCCAGTCCATCCTGGAGGGGCTGCTCGAAGAGGGCAAAACTCCCCCCTACAGCTGCCTGGCCGGAGCCTGCTCCACCTGCATGGCCCGGGTGCAAAAGGGCGGCATCAAAATGGACGTCTGCTACGCCCTCGACGATGAAGAAGTGGCCGAAGGGTACATCCTCACCTGTCAGGCCCACCCCACGACGCCGGAAGTGGAAGTCGACTTCAACGTATAGACGCAACCGGAGTGGCGGGAGAAATGTATATTTGACAGGCTCTTCCCCGTCGTTCATGCGTATCCGCTTATCGCTGCCGTACCTCCTGCTGTTCCTGCTGCTGCCCGGAACGTGGACGCTGTATGCTCAACAACCTTTGACCGCCGAACGGGCCGTACGGGAACGCGACCCGGTCCTGACCTTCTCGGGAGAGACCCTCTACTTCACCCGCGTCAATCATCCCCGCAACCAGGGGCCGGGCAACGCCGCCGATATTTGGGCGCGGACGCAGGATGCCGAGGGGGACTGGGAACGGGCCATCAACCCCGGCTCACCGATCAATTCCTTCGGGAAGGACCGGATGCTCCACGTAAGCGTCGACGGCAACCGACTGTCCGTACTGCGGGAAGGGGCGGAAAACGTCATCGACGTGCTCGAACGAAGCGGCCGCAACTGGCGGGTCACCGGCAGTTGGCCCGTACCCGAGGATGTACGCTCGATGGCAGATCTCACCTTCAATGTCAATGGTTATCAGTTGATCTACGCGACCCGCAAACCGGGTGCCGACGATTCCGATCTGTATACCCGTACCGCCTCCACCCGGGGCGCCTGGACCGAACCCACCGCTCTGGACGTCCTGAATACAGCCGCCGAGGAGCGCGCGCCCCTCGTGGCCAGTGACGGGCGAACGCTTTTTTTTCGGCGCAACGGTAAGTGGCAACGGCAGGCCGACAACCACTTACCCGCCCAACCCGTGGATCTCGCCACCCGCTATCGACAGCTCACCGCAGCCCCCGGACTGCTCGTGACCGCTACCGACGACCTCGGTGAAGACGAGCGGCTATTCGAGATGCCCGCCTCCCACGTGAGTATACCCGGTGGAAAGCTTTCTTACGCCGGCTCGGCCACCCCCCCGGCCCCCGGGGAATATGACGTAATCATTCCAGTTACCGGAGGCGTGCGTCTGACCGTCCGACCGGATGTACTACGGCGCTACCCCCTGGTACTGCGGGAAGGGGAAACCAGTTTTCCAGACCAGCAAATCCCGCCCGTCCGCACCGATCGCCCCGCCGGAAGCCTGGCCGGCACCCCGGTGGCCGACCCTTCGGAACGGGAGCGCTACCTGACCCAGCGCCTGAAAAGTCGCCAGCAAGAACTCAATCGCCTGGATGCCGTCCGCCGCCAGAGCTATACCGGAATCGTAAGCGATGACCCCGAGCGGGCCGCCCTCCGCAGTCAATTACAGCAAATCAACGAGGCGAACGGCGATACCTTACCACCCGTCACCGGAGGTTCCACCCGCGCCCGCTATGCCCGCGATCTGGCCGAACTGGAGCGGATGAAGGCAAAATTCCGCCGCCAGCAAAGCGAGCGACTTGGTGATCCGGTAGTGGATACACTAAACGTAGAAGCCACGGTCCGCGACGGCCTCTACGCCGAGCAACGCCGCAGCCCGCAGGACGATCCCCGTTGGGAACGACGTGTCCGCTCCGATCTCCCCCGCACAACTGCTCTTACCGCGGAAGAAGCCGCCCGCCTGGACGAGGCCTACGCCCGGCAAATGCGGGAGGTGGAAGCCTTGCGGGCGCAGTTACGCGAGCTGCAGGGTCAGTCCGTTGACCAAGATCTACAGGCCAAGTCCCCCGCCTCCCCCGTCCTGACCGGTGAGCCGGCCGGCCTTGGCCCCGCCGATCTGATCACGGAAACCGATGATGCCGCGGTCCAACAGCTGGAACTCGCCTTCATACCGAATACGGCCTACCCCAATTCCGCGGGCTATGATGCTCTGGACCAATTGGTGGAGGTTGTCAAGGCCGCCGGTACCGTCGTGGAAATCCGGGTACACACCTCCCGGACCCTGAGCCCCCGTGCCGCCCAGCTACTGAGCGAGGAGCGGGCGGTCACGATCCGCGATCATTTGCGGCAGGCCGGCATTGCCCCCGAGAATTTCCGGGTCATCGGCTACGGCAACCACGAGTCGGCCGCGGGTGAACGCGTCGAGTTTATAGCTCGATGATCTTACCTGAGTCCGCCAGCTGGAAACGGCGGGCCGTGCTGCCGCTGGCCTGGTAGTCGAATTCCCCGCCGCCGCCCTGTCCGCTCACCTGGTAAACCATTAGTGCTTCCGTGATGGCGGCCGTCGTCTGGGTCAGTTCCTCCCCGTCGTAGCTCGTGCCGGCCAGCACCAAGCGGTCGATGACCTCCTCCGTTTTGGGGTTTAGGGTGACCAGGGTGTAGTGGTACTGCGCCAGGTCTGCTCGCCAGTAGATCAGTCCGACGTAGTTGTCCGCCTCCGGTAGCCGCAAGCAGGCCACGAACTCCGTGAACTCATCGTTGACTTGCGTTGGCTCCAACGGGACCAGAAACTGCTCGACCATCCGGGCCGGTAGCGGCGGCGTCTCCTTACTGATGCGGCGTACGGTATCCTCGCCCAGGGTCAGCGGCAATTCCAGTTCGGGAAACTGTTCTACGAAGTGGGAAAAGCGAATACGGGGGGCGTCAGGGGTCATCTTGCGTTTAGTTTAGGTAGGCTAACGCCCCAGACCATAGAAAGTAGGACTTACGCACCGGGCTTTTCGAGTACGAAGGCCAGGGTCCGCCAACCAACCACGTTCCCCCTTGCATCCATCGGTTCGTCCACTAGTAGTGGGTCGGTCAGGTCGATGAGTTGCCAGCCCTGTCGAAGCAGGGGGTCGAGAATCTTCATGGGGGGATGGAAGCTCGCCCATTGTTCCCGCTGCAAAAAGTTCAGGGGGCTCATCGTAATCAATCGGGCGGCGGGGCGCAGGGTGCGGAGGGATTCGGTAAAGAAAGCGAAGGGGTCCGCCAGCCGATCGGTGAGGAAGGTGCTGAAGAGCAGATCCAGGCTATTGTCAGGGAAGGGGAGGGCGGCGGCATCGGCCTGGGCGAAGTGGAGATTGGGAAGCTCGTGCCCACTCAGCTTGGTCGTCGGGTAGCCGAAGCGGCCCAGGTTCGGTCGCAGGACTTCACCCCTGACCCAATAGTCGCGGGCCTGCCGGATCATCTGGTAGCTGTAGTCGACACCGTAGCAATCCCAATTTCGGTTACGGGAAGCGAGGTCCCCGATCAGCCGGCCGACGCTACAGCCGATGTCGGCAACCGCCGCCCGGTCGGTTGCGGGAAGCCAGCGAACCAGATGATCCGCAAGGGGCTGAAAAGGATAGCCCCCATGGATTTCATCGGCCAGGTGAAGGGCGGTCTGCCGGACGACCAGCTCGTCATACCGCTCGTAGACATCACGGCGGGTCTGTTCTTCGGACTTTTCGGCGTAAAGGGGAATGCCCCGACGTTTGGCCGGGGGAGGGGGAAGGAGTTTACCGAACTCAGGCACTAAAGGAGGTGCCGCAGCCACAGGTCTCCTTCGCGTTCGGATTGTTGAAGGTAAAGCCGCGGTTTTCCAATCCGGTGGCCCAGTCGATCTCCATGCCCAAGAGGTAGAGCGCGTGGCCGGCTTTCATGAGCACCTGCTCCTCGCCGACCATGAACTTCTGATCGTCCTCCTGCGGCAGGTCAAAGCCCAGCTGGTACTCAAACCCCGAGCAGCCCCCGCCCCGGACGCCGATGCGCAGGAAGTGATCCTCGTTCACGCCCAGTTCGGCCCGCAGCCGTTTGAGTTGCTCCATGGCGGAAGGGGTGATGGTGATCGGGCTAGTCTTAGTGGGGGATTTGACGTCGACGCTCATAAATACAATTACCTTTGGTACGAAGGTAACAACTGGGTCCGACCATGGTTGCCCGCCCGAATCCCAAAGCCGTTACATGTTCCCTCCCTCCCCCGAGTTCGTTTTCTGGATAGGTTTGCTCATCTATCTGCTGCTCTTCCTCGGCGTCATTGCCTTTGCGATCAGCCATATCCGCAACCTGGCCAACATTGCGCAGCAGATTGCTAGTTTACGGACTACCCTTGCACCTGCGTCCGCGCCCCAACCCACGGAAAGCCTGGATCATGAGGCCCTGCGCCTGCAAGCCTGTGAGCGCTTCACCCTGATGCTGGAGCGTATCTCCGTCCCGAACTTACTCTTACGCTTGCCCGCTACGACCGATCAGTCGGCCCGGGAGTACACGGCTCAGTTACTGCTCACCATTCGCCAGGAAGTGGAGTACAACATCACCCAGCAGATTTACGTGAGCGACTCCCTGTGGCAGATCATCTCCCAATCCCGCGACCACATCGGTATGCTGATCGCCCGGGCGGCGGAGGGGGCGGAGTCGAGTCTCCAGATCGCCCAACGGCTGCGCAAGATGAGTAGCCAGCTGGCGGAAGACCCGGTGGCGCTGGCGCAGGGGGCTATTCGGCGGGAGGCGGCGTCGGTACTGACCGCCTAAAGCAGTAGCCCGCAGAGTTTAACGGAGTACGCGCAGAGTTGCGCAGAAGATGATATGGAATACCTCCGTTAAACTCTGTGCCCCTCCGCTGAACTCTGCGGGCAAAATGCTACACCGCGAAACTCTCCCCACACCCACATTCCCGCGTAGCGTTCGGGTTGCTGAAGGCGAAGCCCTTACCGTCCAGCCCACCGCTGAATTCGAGGGTGGAATTGCAGAGGTAGAGGAAAGATTTAAGGTCGCAGACCACCGTTTCCCCATTGTCCTCGAAGACTTGGTCGCGGGGCTGCAGCTCGTCGTCGAAGTCGAGCTGGTACGACAGTCCGGAACAGCCCCCGCTGGTGATGCTCACCCGCAGGAAGTAGTTATCGGGCATGGCCTTAGCCTCCCGGATTTCACGCAAGCGCTCCTTGGCGCTATCGGCAACGAATAACATGCTAGGCTTACTTAGTGGGCGGCGATCGACTCCACCGTCTGTACGCCATGCTTCTCCTGATAGTCCTTGATGGCACCTTTAATGGCGTCTTCGGCCAGTACGGAGCAGTGGATTTTGACGGGCGGCAGGGCCAGTTCCTCTACAATGGCCATATTGTCGATGGCGAGGGCTTCATCGACCGTCTTGCCCTTGAGCCACTCGGTAGCCAGACTGGAACTGGCAATGGCCGAGCCGCACCCGAAAGTCTTGAACTTGGCCTGTGTAATTTTCTTGGTAGAAGGGTCCACTTCGATCTGCAGCCGCATCACGTCACCACACTCGGGCGCGCCTACGA
>CAZKPE010000029.1:0-27126 GCA_964554545.1 uncultured Lewinella sp. | reverse complement strand
TGATGGAGCGGGAGAGCTTCGAGGACGAGGCCACCGCGGCGCTGATGAACGAGCACTTCGTCTGCATCAAGGTCGACCGGGAGGAGCGTCCCGACGTCGATCAGGTCTATATGGAAGCCTGTCAGGCCATCACCGGCGGGGGCGGCTGGCCCCTGAATGCCTTCCTGCTCCCCGACGCCCGTCCCTTCTACGCCGGCACCTACTACCCCCCGGAGCGGAAGTACAACCGCCCCTCCTGGAGCGAACTGCTGCAGTACATCGCCCGCACTTACCACGAGAACCGCGACGAGGTAGAGGCACAGGCCCGCCAGCTGACCGAAAACCTCGCCACCGGCAGCGACCGCCTGCTGGGCATCGAGGTCACGGACGACGACCCGACGGAGGCCATGCTGGAGTCCCTGCGGCAATCCTATGATGGGGCCCGGGGCGGCTTCGGGGGGGCACCGAAGTTTCCCCAAAGCCAGGCCCTGGAGTTGCTGCTCGACCACGGCGTGCTCAGCGGCAACAACAACGACATCTACAAGGCCGGCCATGCCATGCGGGCCATGCTGGCCGGCGGCATTTACGACCAGATCGGCGGGGGCTTCAGTCGCTACACCGTGGACGCCAACTGGCGGGTGCCCCATTTCGAGAAGATGCTCTACGACAATGCCCTGCTCCTGCGGCTGCTCGGCAAGCTCCAGCTGGTCACCCCCGACCCCCGCTACCTTCAGGCCATCGAAGAGACCACCGACTGGCTGATCCGGGAAATGAGCCTGACCGAGGGCGGCTACCGGGCGGCCCTGGACGCCGACAGCGAAGGGGTGGAGGGCAAGTACTACGTCTGGGACTACGAGGAGCTCACCGCCCTGCTACCCCCTGAAGACGCCGAGCTGGTGGCCGATTTCTACGGCATCACCCGGGAAGGGAACTGGGAAGAGGAAAAGACCAACATTCCCTACCGCCCCGGTCCGCTACCCGCCATCACCGACCTGCCCCTCGACATAGCCGTAGCCAAGATCGCCAACGCCCGCCGTATCCTGGCCGATGCCCGCCGCCGGCGCATTCCCCCCGGGGCCGACGATAAACTGATCCTGCAGTGGAATGCCCTGCTGGTTTCGGGCTGGTGCTGGTGCTACCGGGCAACGGGTATGGATCGCTACTTGCGACTGGCTACCGATCTCTACGATAACCTACGGGCACAGCTTCAGGTAGACGGCCGGTACTACCGCAACCTCACCAACGGTCAACTTGGCGCCCCGGCTTTCCTCGATGATTACGCCGCCCTGGCCGCCGCCGCCCTGGACCTGACCGCGGTAACGCTGAACATCGACTACGCAGTCCATGACGCCCGCGATCTGGTCGACCACGTCCTGCGGCACTTCTCCGACGATACCGATCGCTTATTTTACCTGCGCCCCGCCGCCGAGAGCGAGTTACCCGTAGTTCCTAAAGACCTTTACGACAACGCCCTGCCCAGCGGCAACTCCCAGATGGCGAACAACCTCTACCGCCTGGGCCGGCTGACCGGGGAAGATGTCTACACCGACCGGGCCGTGGCTATGATCGAGTCCATGCGGGGTGCCCTGACCCGCTACCCGAGCAGTTTCGCCGGCTGGGGAGCAACGGCCCTGCTCCTGCGACAGCCCGAACGGGAGCTGGTCGTGACGGGGACGGGTGCCCGACAAGCGGCCGAAAAGTTCTTGTCGGTCTACCGACCCGGCTTGCTGATCGTAGCCAGCGAGTACGACCGGCCGGACATTCCTTTGTTTACCAACCGTTACCTTTCGGAACTGCGCTTCTTCGTGTGCGAGAACCGCAGCTGCCGATTGCCCGTTTCCACGGTGGACGAAGCCCGCCAGCTCTTAGACCCGATTGCATGACCCGTAAGCTCCTTTTCTCGCTGCTGTTCGTTCTGGGCGTGGGCGTCCCGATAAGTATCGGGGCACAGCAATTCGCACAGTACAGTCTCTACTGGCTCGACCCGGTGCAGTTCAACCCCGCCTACGCCGGGCTGGACAATAGCCTGAGCATGACGGGAACCTACCGGACGCAGTGGGTCGGGCTGGATGGGCAGCCCGTCGGTCAACGATTCAGTGCCCACCTGCCGGTTTATTTCCTTAGCAGCGGATTTGGCGTGGAAGCCGAGCGGGATGCGATCGGTGCCCGTACACTTAACCGCTTCGGAGCCAGTTGGAACTACCAGTTAGTCCGTTCCGCCTCCGTTTGGTCTATCGGACTCGGTGCACGCTACACCCAAATGAGTATCAATGGGGCGGAACTGCGCACCCCGGGTGGAGACTACTCCGAGCCGGGATTGATACAGCACAATGATGATTTACTCTTCAACGGGAATGAGGGGGCGGGCACCCTCGCACTGGCCCTTGGAGTGTACTATCAGTCGGAGCGGTTGGAAGGCGGGCTGTCGGCGCGCAACCTCAATAGTGGCTTACTTAACTACCCCGGGCTAAGTTATCAGCTCTTCACCCAGTACCATGGCTACCTGCGGGCCAACTTCGACGTATTGAGCGCCTGGCGATTGTCGCCGATGGTTCACGCTTATGCGGCCGGGCCTCAGCTACAGGTCAGCGTAGGGGCCATCGCCCGCTACGATGAGAATATCTTCGCCGGGGCCGCCTACCGGGGCTATAACGGGCAAACCGGCGATGCGGTCGTTCTGATGGGCGGACTGAACCTGAGCGACAAAATTTCGGTAGCATATGCATACGATCTTTCGGTATCCGGCCTGCGCTCCGTGCAGGACGGCAGCCACGAGATCACGCTGAAGTATAACCTGCGCGAGCGTATCGGGGCGGGTGTGCTGCCTCCGATCATCTACAATCCGCGAACCAAGCAGTAGGGAAATGTCGGCCCGCAGCGGTTTGCCACCGGACTTTCGATAAACTTCTTCCCTGTAGGGCGACATCCAATACTAAGCAGCGTTTACCTTCGTTTGCACTTTATATATCCCCCTCCGCCTTGAAGAATCAATGGACCATCTCTGTTCCGCGTATGAAAACTAAGTTACACACCTTACTGTCCGTTTCCCTGATGGCCGTACTCCTCGCCAGTTGCGGGGGGACGAGGGAGACCGGCGAACTGGTCGGCAGCCAGGATCGTCCCACCTGGAAGGGTATCCAGCCCTACGGTATGGTCTACGTTCCCTCGGGAACGGTCCACATCGGTAACAGCGATCAGGACATCACCGGCACCTTTATTCAGCGCCCGAAGGCCGTTACCATCAACGGCTTCTACATGGACGATACCGAGATCAGCAACAACGAGTACCGGCAGTTCATGGACTGGGTCCGCGACTCCATCGCCCACGTAATCCTCGGCGACGTGGACGAGAACGGAAACATCGACTGGGAAATCCCCCTGGACTACCAGGACGAATCCCTCTCCGAGCTCTACCTGGAAGAATACTACCAGGGCAAGAAGCAGACCAACACCAACCTCTACGAATACACCTACAGCGAGGTGGATTGGACCGCCGCCTCCTACGCCCGGCCCAACGGCACCGACGGTCAGGGCATCACCCCCTACCTTTCCGAAAAAACGGTGAATGTGTACCCCGATACCCTGGTCTGGGTACGCGACTTCGCCTACGCCTACAACGAGCCCATGGCACGGGTCTACTTCAGCCACCCCGCTTACGATAACTACCCCGTGGTCGGTATCGACTGGCACATGGCGCGCGCCTTTTCTTTCTGGCGGACCACCCTGTGGAACACCTACAATGAGGAGCAGCTCATCGAGAACTTCCGCCTGCCCACCGAATATGAATTCGAATACGCCGCCCGCGGTGGAAAGGAAAACGCCCCCTACCCCTGGGGCGGCCCCTACGCCCGCAACAGCAAGGGTTGTCTGCTGGCCAACTTCAAGCCCGGTCGCGGAAACTACGCTGATGATGGCGGTTCCTACACCGTTCCCGTGGATGCCTACTATCCCAATGACTACGGGCTCTACAACATGGCCGGTAACGTAGCCGAGTGGACCATCTCCGCTTTCCAGGAGAACGCGGGTACCTTCGTCCACGACTTCAACCCCGATATTCGCTACAACGCACAGGACGACGATCCGATCTCCTACAAGCGTAAGGTGATCCGTGGGGGTAGCTGGAAAGACATCAGCTTCTACCTGCAGAACGGAACGCGGACCTACGAATATCAGGATACGACCAAATCCTACGTCGGCTTCCGCAACGTGATGTCCTTCACGGGCCGCTCGATCAACGACTTCTAAGCTACATTCGCTAGCTTTCCTGAACGGCCGTCTCGGAACTCCCGGGGCGGCCGTTTTCGTTATACACCCTAGAATGAATGCCACCCAACTCGCCACCACGATCAAGCAGACCGCCTACGACTTGGGCTTCGGCTTCGTAGGTATCGCGCACGCCGGGCGGATGGAACCCGAGGAACGGCGGCTGGAGGAATGGCTCAATGCCGGCCACCACGGTACCATGCGGTGGATGGAAAACCACTTCGACAAACGGGTCGACCCGACGAAGCTAGTGCCCGGCGCGAAATCCGTCGTAAGCCTGCTGTACAACTACTTCCCCGCCGATGACACCCCCAGCCGGGAGGCCCCCAAGCTGGCCCGCTATGCCTACGGGGAAGACTATCACCGGGTGGTGCGCGCCAAACTTCGGGAGCTCGTTGCCCGACTCGAAGAAACGCTGGCTCGGCCCATTGAGGGGCGGGTCTTCGTCGACAGCGCCCCGGTACTCGAGCGCGACTGGGCCGCCCGCTCCGGAACGGGCTGGGTAGGCAAGAACACCCTGCTCATTCACCCCCGGGCGGGTAGCTACTTCTTTCTGGCCGAGCTGATCTCCGATCTGGACCCCGCCCCCGACGGCCGCATCCGCGACCATTGCGGTACCTGTACCCGCTGCATCGATGCCTGCCCCACGGAGGCGATCAGTCCGGCCGGCTATGTGGTGGATGGTAGCAAGTGCATCAGCTACCTCACGATCGAACTACGGGAAGCCATCCCGGAGGAATTCGCCGGCCGGATGGAGGGCTGGGCCTTCGGCTGCGACATTTGCCAGGAGGTCTGCCCCTGGAACCGCTTCAGTAGCCCCCACCGGGAGCCGGCCTTTGAACCCCACCCCGAACTGCCCGATATGGGCAAACGCGAATGGCGGGAGATGACGGAGGAAGTTTTCCGGCGCGTATTCCGAAAGTCAGCCGTGAAGCGCACCAAATTCAGTGGGTTGCGCCGCAACATTGACTTTCTCTAGTCTAGCCGTCCGCCGGCCGTTGCGCAGCTTCGTCCGCCGGCCGGCGATTGGGCCTTTGCGGCCGCAGTGCAAACGGCAGCATGATGAACATCCCCGCCATGATCGCCATATCCGCCACGTTAAAAATGCCGGTCTGCAGCCCCAGGGCCTTCAGGTGAAGCATATCCACGACGTGGCCGTAGAGCAAGCGGTCGATGATGTTGCTCAGTCCGCCGCCAACGATGAGGGCCAGGGCAATAACCTGCCAGCGGTTCAGCAATTTCTCGCGGAAGATGTAGTACAGCAGGGCCACCAGCAGCAGGGCGGGGAAGAGGTTGAGCAGGATTGGCCGCCAGAAATCCCCCAGCCCCGAGCCGATACTCAAAAAAGCTCCGGTATTGTGTACGTGGGTGAGCCGTAGGATACCACCGAGGTAGAACTGGTCCGGCTCACCCTGCAGGTGGACGGTAGCCAGATACTTGGTCCACTGGTCGAGGCCAACGCATACGGCGACGACGAACAGGACGGTCAAAAAGCGGGATTTCATTTCCTTCATCACGGCAAAGGTAGTATCTCCTCTAACTTGCGCTCCAGGTCGGGGCCACGCAGATTGCGGGCGAGGATGTTGCCCTCCCGGTCCACCAGCACGGTCTGGGGAATGCTCGTGACTCCGTAGATGCGGGCGTAGGCACTGCGCCACCCTTTGAGGTCGGAGAGGTGGGGCCAGGTCAGGCCGTCGTCCTCGATGGCCTTCAACCACCGCTTGCGGTTATCGTCTAGGCTCACGCCGAGGATCTCGAAACCGCGGTCCTTGTATTTGTCGTAGGTGCGCACCACGTTCGGGTTCTCGCGGCGGCAGGGGCCGCACCAGCTCGCCCAGAAGTCGATCAGCACCACCTTGCCGCGCAGGTCGGAAAGGGAAAGGGAGTCGCCCGCCGGGGTAGGGCCGGTGAAGTCGGGGGCCGGGGCGCCGATCAGCTGGGTCCGCAGGGCGGCGGTCCGCTGGGCAATGAGGGCGACGGGTCGGGGAAAGACGTCGGCGAATTCGGCGATCAGGGAGTCACCGACCGGTACCGCGGCCGGACTCTCCGCGCCGAGCAGGTTCACAAATGCCCCGCTTCGCGCCAGGAAGCGGGCACGGCTCCCGGCGGGCCAGCGGCCGGTCTGCTCCAGTACCGCCTCGGTCAGCCGGTCGGCGGGCAGGGCCCGGAGGATATTGTTGGTGAAGCTTCGTCCGGCTTCGTAGGTAGCGGATAGGGTATTAAAGCCCGGATCGGAAAAGTCGACGAACTGAAAGTAGGTCGCCAGGTAGTGCTCCAGCGCATTGGCATAGCGGGCCGTGTCGGCGGAGTAGAAACTCTGGTAGGTGTTCAGGCTGGCGATCCGACCCAGAATAGCTTCTTCCTCCTTCAGGCCCGATACCCACTCCGCCTTTTCCCGGTCCAGTTCGCGCATGGCTGCCCGCCCCTCCCGGTTCACCCGCTCATTCTTGATCTTTTCGATGTCGTCGCTCAGGGTGGCGTAGCGCTGGTACTGCTCGTCCATCTCGGACCGCATCCGGGCGTAGGCGTCATTTATGGAGCTTTCGCTGATCGCTGCTTGCTTCAGTTGGCCGCAGGAGCCAATGACTACCGGAGACTCTCCGGCCCGGAGAATCAGCGGCAGGGCATCACGCGGACTGGGGCCAACGTAGTAGATGACGTCCTCCCGCAGTGGAAGGTCGAGGGTATAGACGCCCTCTTCCTTCGCCTCCAGTTTGGCCACCGGCTCAAAGGTGAAGCCCGAAAAGCTGTACAGGCGAAGCGGCTGGCTGCAATTTTCCGCCCACACGGTCAGGTGAACGGACTGCTGCCCGGCCAGACTGGCAACCCAAAAAATCAGCGTAACAAGTGACAGCATTCGTCCCATACCCGCAAAAATACGGTTCCCATCGGCTGCGGTTCGCCGGTCATCGTCCGCAGCCGGTCATTTGCCGAAAAACCTCCCACCTGCGCACCGTCGCCCAACCGCCCGCCCCCCCCGGCCGTTAATGAGGTATGGCAAGCTACCGCTCCCCCCTCGAACGTTCCCCCCTGGCCACCATCGGGGGTATCCTCATCGGCATCGTCGTGCTGTACGTCCTCTTCAGCATCGTCGGCTGGATCATCTCCCTGCTCTACGAGTACAGCTTCCTGGTGCTGATCGCCTCCCTGATCATCGACTACAAGGTCGCGCTCAGCTACGTGAAGGGCATCAAGGGGCTCTTCCAACGCAACTGGGTCTACGGCCTGCTCGCGAGCGTGGCCAGCGTAGCCTTTTACCCCTTCGTGTTCCTGTACTTCCTGGGGATGGCGCTGTTCAAAAAGAAGGTGAAACAGGTCCGGGAGGAAGCCGACGTGCGCCGCAACGGACAGTGGGTGGACTACGAGGAAGTGCAACAGGAACCCACCGAGATGGATACTACCTACGAGGAGCTGCCCCCGCCGCCCGAGCCCCAACTGCGCCGCCGGGACGAGCCGGGCTACGACGAGTATTTCAAGTAGGGTATGGGGCTTTTGGCGGCCGCCGCCCCCCTGATCGCGCTGATCTACGCCGGCTGGCAGGCCCGAAACTACCATTTCTGGCGGAAGTCGCTGAGAAAGCAGAATGTCGGTACGAATAACCTGCCGACGGTGGCCATCATCGTCCCCTTCCGCAACGAGGCCGCAACCATTGGCAAGCTGATTGACGACCTAAAGGCGCAGGATTACCCCCGCGATCGCTATTCCATCATTCTGGTCGACGACCATTCGGAGGACGGGGGCGCCCCGATAGCTATCGGGGCAGGTGCAAACTTAACCGGAACGGACCGGCTGCTCCAACTGGCCAACCACCCCGAAGCTGCGACCACCGTAGCCCATAAAAAGGCCGCCCTCACGCTGGGCATCAGAGACGCCAACACCGAGATCATCGTGACGACCGACGCCGACTGCCGCTGGTCGCCGGGTACCCTAAGGCGTATAGCCTCCGCTTTCGAACCGGCTACCGATATGGTGCTTGGCCCCGTACTGATCGACCGGGTCGACGATGTTTGCTCCGCCCTCCAGGCCCTCGATCTGCTGGGGTATCAGCTCTTTACCGCGGCAAGCGTGGCCGCGGGTACACCGGCCCTGGCGAACGGGGCTTGTCTGGCCTTTCGGCGTAAGACTTTTCTGGAGCTAGGCGGCTACGCGGGGGTCGATCACCTGCCCTCCGGCGATGACGTCTTATTGCTGCACAAGTTCGTGGCGGCGGGGCACCGGAACGTGCGTTACCTGGGTGACCCCGCCGCGGCGGTCACGACCCGACCCGTGGCGGGTTGGGTAGCCTTTTGGCGGCAGCGGCTGCGGTGGGCGGGCAAGGCGGGCAGCTACGTCAATTCGTTGTTGCAACTTGCGCAGGCGCTCGCGTTTGCGACCTCCGTGGCCATTCTAGGAAGTCTCCTCCTAACTGCCCTCGACCGGAATTTTCTCTGGGCGGGACTGCTGGCCTGGGCGATCAAGGCCGTGGCGGATGGTATTTTGCTGCAGTCCGCATGCCATCATTTCGGGCGCGGACGCTGGATGCAAGCGTATCCGGTAAGCCAATTGATCTACCCCTTTTACCTGGTCGGGATCGGAACGGCGGCCCTGCTCGGCGTGAAGACCGAGTGGAAGGGACGGTCTACCTAAAGCCTGGCAGCGGGGGCCACGTCCTGGCCCGCAAATTCGCCCCGCTCGTACTTGAAGGTGGCGGTCACCCCGATCATCGCCGCATTGTCGGTGCAGTATTCGAGGCGGGGAACGAAGGTACGCCAGCCCCGCCGCTCTCCTTCCGCCCGTACCCGCTCGCGGAGCCCCCGGTTAGCGGAGACCCCGCCGGCGAGGGCAATGTCGGTCAGTTCGGTCTGCTCGGCGGCCCGGACAAGCTTATCCATCAGAACGGAAATGATCGCCTCCTGTACCGAGGCGCAGATGTCGGGCAGGTGGTTGCGGACGTAATCCGGGTCCTCCCGCTGTAGCTTCTGTAGGGTGTAGAGCACGCTGGTCTTCATGCCGCTGAAACTGAAATCAAGCCCGCCGGGGTCGGGGCGGGCGAAGTCGAGGGTCGGGGATCCGGTGGCGGCCAGCCGGTCGATCTCGGGGCCGGCGGGGTAGGGCAGGCCGATCAGCTTGCCGGACTTATCGAAAGCCTCCCCCGCCGCGTCGTCGATGGTGCGGCCGATCACCTCCTGCCGCAGGGGCTCGTGCACCACGACCAGTTGGGTATGCCCGCCGGAGACCGTCAGGCAGAGGAAGGGGAAGCCGGGTCTGGGGTCTTCGGCGAAGTGGGCCAGCACGTGGGCCTGCATATGGTCTACTTCGATCAGGGGCAGGTCACGGGCCAGCGCGAAAGCCTTGGCGAAGCTGACGCCCACCATCAGGGAGCCAATGAGGCCCGGGCCACGGGTGAAGGCCACCGCATCGATGTCGGCTGCCGACACGTCGGCCCGCCGCAGGGCGACCTCCACCGTAGGGATGATATTCCGCTGGTGGGCGCGGCTGGCAAACTCGGGAACTACGCCGCCGTACTCGACGTGGACGGACTGGCCGGCGGTGACATTACTCAGAACGGTGCCATCGCGGACCACGGCGGCCGAGGTATCGTCACAGCTGGATTCGATGGCGAGGATCAGGGACATGCCCGGTTTAACGCCTGATGCGGGCCTGCGTTGCACCAAAACGGGAAGAGGCTGCATCTTTATTCCGGACACTCCTTGGAAAAGTTTTATACTTGCACAAACTAACAGCTCACGATGCGTAAATTATTCAGTCTGGCATTCCTGGTACTGGCCATCTTCCTGGCCTTCCTGCTATACCGCAGTATCGAGGAACCCATCACTTTCGCCGACGAGCGGGCCGAGCGGGAGGATGCCGTTGCCGATCAGCTGAAGATCATCCGTACCACCCAGGAAATGTACCGGGATATCACCGGTATTTTCGCGCCGGACTTCGATACGCTCAAGCAAGTGCTGCGGGAGGGCGACTTTATGGAAATCCGCATCGTGGGGGACCCCGACGACCCCAACTTTGACCCCACCACGGCCTACGATACGGTCTATACGCCGGCCATTGACAGCGTCAACGCCCTGGGCATCGACCTGGACCGACTGGAGTACGTCCCCTACACCGACAACATGACCTTTGATATTGCGGCCGACACCATTGATTACCAGTCGACCAAGGTGCCCGTCGTGCAGGTCGGTATTCCCCGCAAGGCCTTTATGGATCGCTTTGCCGATGAGCGTTTCAAGCGCTACGACCAACGCTACGACCCGAATATGCCGCTGAAATTCGGGGATTTGAGCAAGCCCAGTCTGGCCGGTAATTGGGAGTAAGTGCCTACGATATGACCGCCGCGGCCTACCACCGGGGCCAGCGGCAGGATTACGAACTGTCCATCCTCGTCGGGATGGACAGTTTTGCGTATACCATCCGCGATCGGCTGCGTAACGAGCTCCTGGCCTACCGTTCCCACGCCCTGGAGGCCGGAGAGAGCGACGATTGGGAGGGGATGATGGCCACCTACCTGGAAAGTGACCCCCGCCTCGCCCAAGCCCCCGCTTACGGGCGGCGCGTGCTCGCCTGGAACGGGGCGGAGATAACCCTGGTGCCCACTCCGCTCTACGATGCCAGTGAGCCGGGGGCCTACCTGGAAGCCCTCACCGTGGTCGGGCTGCAGGATACCGTCCGCACGTTGCACAGTCCGCTGCAGGATGGCACCTTCGTTTACGCCGTGGGGCAGGACCGGCTGAATCTGCTCGAAAAGTTTCTCGGCCCCGGGCGGACTGTTCCCTACGCTTCCGGTCTGTTGGACTGCTGGGCGCACCGCAGTGAGCGGACGGGGGAGGAAAGGATCTCCTGTGCCGTTCGCTTTCATTACCTGCTGGTAGCGGGCCACCGGCGGGGCAAGTTGCGCTTCTTCAACCGCTTTTCCTTTCGGACGGCAACGGACGCGGTTTATTTCGTGCTGCTGGCATATGCCCAGAGTGGTTTTGCCGCCGAGCGGGTACCCCTTTACCTATGCGGGGACATCACCGAGGAGGGGGAAGTGTATCGGGAACTTCGGCGCTACGTGGCGGGCATTCATTTCGCTACACCACCCCGGCCGCCCGGACTGCCCCAAGAGCTGAGTCGATTACCCGCCCATCAATTCTTCGATCTGCTCTGTATGAGCTAAACCGTTCAGTATATGCGCATCATTTCCGGGCGGTTCAAGGGGCGCCGCTTCAGCCCGCCGGCCGATAACTGGCCGACGCGCCCGACGACCGACTATGCCAAGGAAGGGCTGTTCAACCTGCTGAATAACCGCCTCGATTTTGAGGAGCAGCGGGTGCTGGACCTATTCGGCGGTACGGGGAGCCACGACTACGAATTCATCAGCCGGGGCTGCTGCGACGTCACCTACGTGGATAAGCACGGGCCGGCCGTGGCCTTCGTGAAGAAGACCGTGGCCACCCTGGGAGTGGAAGACTGTATCCAGGTCTGGCGGATGGATGTCTTTAAGTTCATCGCCCGCCCGGTGCAGCAAGCCTACACCTACATCTTCGCGGGCCCGCCCTACCCCCTACCCAACATTCCGGAACTACCGGACCTGGTACTAGGTGCCGGACTGCTGGCCCCGGAAGGCCTGTTCGTGCTCGAGCATAATCCTCACCACGACTTCAGTGGGGACGAGCGGTGCACGGAGGTGCGGAAGTACGGGAAGACCATTTTTAGTTTTTTCCAGACATAATTTTCCCGCCGGCCCCGCGGTTGTAGCCCCGAGCCAATCTTCCGCCAATATGCGTTTTCTGCTGTTTGCCCTATTATTTCCCTTTCTGACGGCAGACGCACAGACCCTGGAGCGCAGCTTCGGACTGGAGGTATCGCCCTACGTCAACAATCGACGGATCAGCGGGACGGCCCTGGCCACGATCTCCCAGCTCGAACGGATCGACAGCCTGGAGGAGAGTAGCGTCGGCTTCGGCGTCGGAATCCTGTACGAGAACCGGGTGGACCGGATCGGTTGGTCGAGCGGCTTGCGTTACACCCGCGCCGGCTACGGGAGCCTACCCCAACGAACCGGAACCGTGGGGGAAACCATTGAACGGGAGGTACAGGCGCATTACCTCGCCGTGCCCTTCGAGCTCAATTTTTACCAGGATGCCACTCCGGATGACCGCGTAAACTTCGTATTGGGAGTAGCTCTCCAATTCCACTTAGCCACACGGACCTTTCGGAGCGAACTGCGGGACGGTGACGAAGTAGCCCGTGAGCGGGTTGACGATGGCCTGAGCTACCGCGGGCTCGTGCCCTCCTTTATGACCGGCATCGGGTACGACCGCAAGCTGGGTGACGACTGGTCCATCCGTTTTCAACCTACCTTCCAGTACTTCCTGAACGGCAACCTGAGTGATGCGCCGGACTTGCTGGCGAATCGGAACCTGTACCAAGTAGGGATGCGGGTGACACTGCGTCGATTGTTTATCTAGCGGGGAAAAGTCACCGCGGAAGCTTACTGCGTAAGCTACACAGAGGCTTGCGCCGAGGTCAGCGGAGTCGAACACCCCCTTCCACCGGCTGTTGGGTGGGATATGGCATTTCTAGGACACGTAATCAAGGCACTCATTCAGACGAAGCACAGCCTGCTTCCCCACGAGCCCACCGACCCCGCGGCGGCCCAGGAAGAGCAGCTTCGTAGCCTCCTGGACACCGCGAAGGATACCGCTTTTGGCAAATACTACAACTTCGCCCGCATCCTGGAAGCGGACGACATCCGCCGGACCTTCCGCCAGGAGGTGCCCATCTTCGACTACCATACGATCAACGAGGAGTGGTGGAAGAAGCAGCGCCACGACCCCGATATTACCTGGCCGGGGCGCCCCGAATTCTTCGCGCTCAGCAGCGGCACCACGGGAAAGAAAAGCAAGCGCATCCCGGTCACCGACGATATGCTGGCCTGCACCCAGCGGGTGGGGCGGGCCCAGGCCGAGTGCCTGGCGAACTTCGACCTCCCCGCCGAACTCTTCGAAAAGGATATCCTGATGCTGACCAGCTCGGCCGACCTCGACGAGCGCGACGGCTGGAAGGAAGGCGAGATCAGCGGCATCAACGTCAGTAATATGCCGGAATTCATGGAGGGGGTCTACAAGCCCGGACTCGAGATCGCCCAGATCGACGACTGGGACGAGCGGGTGCAGCGCATCGCCGAAGAGGCCCCGAACTGGGACGTGGGTGCGCTGGCCGGCATTCCCTCCTGGATGGTGATGATGCTGCGCAAGATCATCGAGCACAACAGGCTGAAGAACATCCACAAGATTTGGCCGAACCTGAGCATCTTCACGACTGGCGGCGTAGCCTTCGAGCCCTACCGGAAGACTTTCGAGTCGCTGCTCGACCACCCGATCACCATCATGGATACCTACCTGGCCAGCGAGGGCTTTTTCGCCTTCAATGCCCGACCGGGCACGATGGCTATGGAGCTTGCCCTGGATCACGGGATGTACTTCGAGTTCATTCCCCACGATGAGCGGGGCTTCGATGAAACGGGGACGATTCTGGAAAAGCCTCTCGCCCTCGACTTTCGGGAGGTGGAAGAAGGTCAGGACTACGCCCTCATCGTCAGTACCCCGGCCGGTGCCTGGCGTTACATGATCGGCGACACCATCAAGTTTACGGACAAGGAGCGGATGGAGATCGTCATCACCGGCCGGACCAAGTACTTCCTGAACGTGGTCGGCAGCCAGCTCTCGGAGGAGAAGCTGAATAAAGCCATTGCCGCGCTGAACGAGAAGACTGGCGCTACCGTCAAGGAATTTACCGTGGGGGCGATCAAACGGGAAGCGGACGGGGAGTACGTCCACCAGTGGGTACTCGGACTTGAAGACGGCGAGTTGGACCCGAAAACCGCTAGCCAGGAATTGGACGCCCACCTGCAAGAAGTGAATAAGAACTACGCCGTGGCCCGCCGCAAGGCCCTGAAGGACATCCGGGTGCGGGTCGAGTCCGCCGATCGCCTCTACGCCTTCCTGGAGCAAACCAAGAAGAAGGGGGGGCAGATCAAGTTCCCGAAGGTGATGAGGGAGGAGAAGCTGGGGGAGTTGCTGGCGTTTTTGGGGTAGGTGGGTAGCTAGGTAGCTGGGTAGCCGTCGGACGGTTCGAAATCGTCCGACGGCTGATAAGCTGCTGGGCTGATCGACGCGCCGACGCCGTAACACTTCGCCAATTCCGGATATTAAGCGGCAAAACATCCCTCCGTGCTCCGACCGCTACTCCTCTGGGCCGCTCTTGCCGCGACCCTCGCCCTGCCCGCACAGAACTGCCTCCTCGAGGATTACGAACTGGGGGGCTCCATGTACGCCCCGATCTTCCGCAACGTCCCGACCTCCCCGATCGACCAGCCCAGTGCTGCCTGGGCGTCCAACGAGGGCATCGACCGCGGGGAATCGCTGTTACTGGAAGGGGTGCGCGACAACCAGTACGAATTGTCGGCAGACCCCGGATTCTTTATCCAGGCCGACCAGAACGCGCCGGTAAGTACCACGGTCATCGACGAAATACTTACCGGTAACGACTTGCCGGAATACCGGATGCTGCTCGAGGCCCCCCAGTGCTCTATCGCCTACTCGGGTTACGACAATATTCGGATGCGCTGTACGAGCTGCAAGGAAGCGCCCCGCGATCCGTTTCGCAATGACTACGTCATTACCACGGATAGCGTAGCCTTCAACGGCATTGGCCCCCAGAACTGGAGTAACATCGGGGAAGCCGAGAACGATATCCCCCTCAACGGACGTGAGGTAGAGGCCTGGCGTGTCGGCTCTAATTTTCAGCAGGGCAATCTGCTTACGGGTGTCCAGCGGAGCACGCCCCTGCCCTTCACCGCTTACGGTGGAGCAAAGGAACTACTGGTCAATCTATCAGAAATTGAATTTAATGGCCGGCACTACGAGCAGTCAGGGATGGCCGCCGGTGTGGGGGCAAGCCTACTACGCCACCTGGGAAATGACGAGTGGAGCGTGGTGGATGCTGACTTTCGGGAGTTGAATACGGGGAACAATACCAATTTCGCTCAGCTGAGCCTCGACCTCAGCCGACGCGTCGATGGGGAAAGCTACGCCGTAGCCATCTGGCGCATCCGATCCCTACGCATGACGACCGGCCTGACGCAGGAGTCCTGGTGGTTCCCCGGCAACGTGATTGGCTTCGAGATCCGCCTGCGGGCTCCCCTGCCGCCCCCGCCGCCGCCGGCCAGTAACGCCTGCGCGACCGCCCAATCGGCCGTGTACATCCCCCAGGCCGAACTCCCCCTCACGACCGGAAACACTATCGTGACCTACGGATCTACACCCACGGACGACGACCTTGGCTGCGGGGGAACGGCCGGAGACGTCTGGCTGACCTTCGAGGCGGAGAGTAGCCAAAAAAAGTTCTTCGCCCGCAGCGCCCGGGATACCAGTTGGGCGGCCGTGACCGCGGAACTGCTTACCGGGGACTGCGGCAACTTGACCTCCCTCCAGTGCGAGTTTCTCAGCCCCGAGGTGGGGGAGATCGTCACCCTGGAAAACCTCACGATCGGCCAGCGCTACTACCTGCGGCTGACGAACTCCACCGGATTCACGGCCGCGACCGGCCGCATCCGCTACCACTTGTACGGGGAAAAGGTGGTCTGCACCCCCGCCCAGCCAGTACAAATCGATACCACCTGCCTGGACATCAGCAACTTTACCGCAACCATTGACGTGCCTTCGCTGAACGGACAGGCCACGCTCTATATGGTGAACAATTTCGGGGATACCCTGCGCACCATAACCGCAGCGGGTACCTATAATACGGGACCCCTTAATTTCGCTACTTCCGTGCAATTAGTCGGAGCGAGCGAGGGCTGCGACAGCGAACTCCTGCCGCTGCGATCCGACTGCAATACCGATCCGGCAATCAACGATGAATGCGCCGGCGCATTCGACGTTCCGATCACGAAGCCGGACTCGATCATCCTACGGCGGGCCAGCGGTAAATTTTCCTCCTCCTCCCGGGCGACCCAGGGCGACTTACCGGGGGGGTGTGGCGCGGACGCAGGTGCAGGCGATATCTGGTTCACGGCGATCAATACCACGAGCCAGCCGATCACCCCGGAATTCGACCTACGCGACGGGGGTTCATTTACGGACTACGTCACCTACTTCTACCGGGGCACTTCCTGCGGTGACCTCACCTACCTGAATTGTAGCCCGGCGGGAATTTTCTCGCCCGGTGAGCTGAGCCCGGGGGAGACGCTCTACTTGCGCACGGCCCTGTCCGTCAATCGCGTGCCGGGCTTCGAGGATGGCTTCGCGGTTGCCGCTACGGCGGAGATCGATACGGCCACTTCCCTGCGACGGCCGAAGGTTCTGTCCCTCACCGGTTTGTTCCCCAACCCCGTCGCGGCGGGGGAGGAAGTGCGGGTGACGGTAGTAAATGAAATCGATGGCCTATACCTGAGCGATCAGCTCGGTCGACGGATCGGGCTATTTACAGTGGATGGTAGTGCAGCGGGCGGCGGCGCGCAGGTGCGAATACCATCGCAACTTCAGTCCGGAGTTTACGTCCTTACCGTGCGCTCCGGTGACCGGGTTGGAAGTCGACGGCTGGTCGTCCGGTAATGGGGTAGCCGATAGCCGTCGGACGGTTCAAAACCGTCCGACGGCTGCTACTACAGCAGGCCGAGAATCAAATACAGCCCCGCCGCCACCCCCCCCGCCAGCCCCGCATAGGGCAACTGCGTCTTCACGTGGTCAATGTGATCGGTCGCCGAGGCCAGACTGCTCAAGATGGTGGTATCCGAAATGGGGGAGCAGTGATCGCCGAAAACCCCACCCCCCATCACGGCGGCGATGGCCATGAGCACGTTGGCGTCCATCTGCTCGGCCATGGGCACGGCAATGGGGATCATGATGGCGAAGGTGCCCCAGCTCGTGCCCGTACTGAAGGCGATGAAGCAGGTCACCAGGAAAACGAGGAAGGGGACCAGTCCGGGTGAGAGCCATCCCCGGGCCACCTCCGATACGTAGATCCCCGTCTCCAGTTGCCGGCAGAGCCCCCCGATGGCGAAGGCCAGTAGCATCAGCAAGGCCAGTGGGATGAGGCCCGCAATGCCCTTCAGTACCAAATCCACCGACTCGCGCACGCCGAAGATGCCAGCGGCTTTGTAGTAGACCATGGAAACCAGGATAGCCAGGGTAACCGCCGTGAGCACGGCCGTTGACCCGCTGCCGCTGCCGATGGCCTGAAACAGCATGGCACCTGCGTCCGCGCCCTCCCCTAAAATCTGCCGCGCGTCCGCCCAACCAGTATAGGCTAGCATGATGGGCATGAACAGGACCATGACCACGATGGGCAGGATCATGCTGAAGGCCCGGGGCTTCACCCCCGCCTTGGCCTCGATCTGGGTGAGGGATTCATCGACCACCGGTTGCGCGCCCTCGTTGAGCAGTTGCCCCCGGCGGGTACGTTCCTCGGCCCGCTTCATTGGGCCCCATTCGATGCCCGTGAGGATGACGACCGGTACCAGCAGCAGGGCCGCGAAGGCGTAGAAATTGTAGCCCATGGCGCTCAGCATGGTGCCGAAGGGGTTCTCGAAACCCTCCAGCGCCAGCAGGCCCATGATGAAGGCCCCCCAGCCATTGAAGGGGATAAGGATCGAACTGGGGGCTGAACTGGAATCGGCCACGTAGGCCAGCTTTTCCCGGCTGATCCGCAGCTTATCGAAGATGGGCCGGTAGAGGGTGCCTACCGTGAGTACGCTGATGCTGGATTCCACGAAGATCACCGCCCCCGTGAGCCAGGCCAGGAGCTGTACCACCTTGCGGCTGCTGCCGTCCTGCCGCTCCTCGTACTTGCGCAGTCGGCGGTCGATGGAAGCGATGAAGCCCGCCACGCCGCCGCTTTTCTGCATGAAGACGATGAGAGCCCCGACCAGGGCGCAGAACATGATGGTGCGGGTGTTGCCGGCATCGGCGAAGACGTCGACCAGCCCCTGCAGGGTATCCAGGAAGCCGATCCAGGGGTTGCCGCCGGCCAGGATGACGTAGCCCAGGAAGATACCCACGATCAGCGAGATGAAGACCTGCCGGGTGAGAATGGCGAGGACGATCGCGATGAGGGGGGGGAGGAGGGTGAGGAAGCCTAGTTGTTCGGACATGGAGGGGGGCCTTCGGCCTGGGTGGACGGCTTCGCCGGGGGTGGACGGGCTTGCGCCCGGGGATGGACGGGCTTCACCCTGGGGTAGAACAAACATAGGGATTTGGACGCTTGGGAGGTAGACCAATTAACGAACAGATGGCCACTACGATAAAAACGATCGATCACAATCTTATTAAAGCCTTTGCCGAGGCGCGTAATGGCAGTCCGGCTATGGTGGACCAGGTAGCGGATGGGTACAACAGCCAGCCCCTACGAATTCACTTCGCCGAGCAGAATAATGAGGACGACTTCGACCTGAAGCCCGTCGGCTGGGAGGTGTTCTTTACCGAAATGCAGAACCGCGAACTGGCCCTGGCCTACGAGGAAGGCGGTGAGGACCCCTACTACTACGAGTTCGTACCCGCTAACGCCTAGATCGGATGGCTACTGTATTGATCGGCGGGGGAAGCGGCTTTGTCGGCTCCCATCTCTCGCACCGGCTCCGGCGGGATGGCCATACCGTACGCCACCTGAGCCGGAAGAAACGCCCGGAAGCGGAATTTCCCACCTACCAGTGGAACGTGCGGGAGCAAACCATCGACGAGGCGGCCCTGGACGGGGTGGACTACGTCATCAACCTGGCCGGGGCCGGTATTGCCGACGAGCGGTGGACGGAGTCGCGGAAGGAAATCATCATCAAAAGCCGGACTGATTCAACCGGGCTACTCGCCGCCACCTTCGCTCGCCTGGGCATCAAGCCTAAGCTGTATCTATCGGCCAGCGCCATCGGCTACTACGGCGATCGGGGGGAGGAACTGATGACCGAGGCCGAAGAGCCGGGATCGGGCTTCCTAAGCCGCAGTTGCGTGCTCTGGGAAGAATCGGTAGCGGAGATCGATCGCCTCGGTATTCCGACCTTCATCAACCGCACCGGTATCGTACTCCACCCCGATGAAGGTGCCCTCGAAAAAATGCTGATCCCCCTGAATTTCTGGACCTCCACCTACTTCGGGGATGGCCGGCAGTACTACAGCTGGGTCCACATCGAAGACCTGGTCGGTATTTACGCACACGCCATTGAGCATCAGCTAACGGGGATATATAATGGCTGCGCTCCAAATCCGGTCCGCAACAAGAACTTCGCCGCCGCCCTCGGCCCCGCCATGGGTAAATCCGCCCTGGTGATGCCCGCTCCGGTACCCGCCCTCAAGCTTGCGTTGGGAGAAATGAGCCATACGGTACTCGACAGCTGCCGCTGTTCGGCGGCCAAGATCGAGGGCGGGGGCTTCCGCTTTGCCTACCCCGAACTGAGCCAGGCCCTCGAACACTTGCTGGGGTGATCTTTACCTACGATGGCTCCTTCGCCGGACTCCTGTCGGCCATCTTCGAAGCCTACCGGCTGCGCGCGGAGGTAACCGATCTGGTGGCCGAAGACCGCTACCAGCAGGAGCTCTTCGCCGATGCCATCCCGGTCGCCACCGACGACGAACGGGCGCAGCGCATTATCCGCGGACTGAAACAGCGCAGCGAGAACGACAAGATCGTCGAACTACTCCGCCATGCCTTCCTCACCGAAACCGAGGGGGTGGAGCGCCTCATTTACCACTATATCCGTCGGCAGATGGAGGTGAGGGGAGCGGACGTGAGCCAGGACGCGGGCGACGAGCGCATCCGACGACTCCTCCGCCTCAAACAGCAGATGGGGCGGGAGGTCCATCGTATGCACGCCTTCACCCGCTTCCAGCTGACCCCCGACGGCATTTACGTAGGCCTGATCAACCCCGACTTCAACTGCCTGCCCCTGATCGGCGATCACTTCGCGGCTCGCTACCCGGCTATGGAGTGGCTTATCTACGATACGACTCGTCACTACGGACTCCACTGGGATGCGGAACGGAAACGGGCGGAGTTCATCACCCTGGGCGAAGAGCAGGACGGCCGCCTGCGTCACCTTTCCGCAGAAATGCTGGAGAGCGGGGAAGCCGACTACCAGGAACTCTGGCAGACCTATTTCAAGGCCGTCGACATTCCCGAGCGGCAGAATATGAAGTTGCACCTGCAGCACGTACCCCGCCGCTACTGGAAGTACCTCACCGAAAAGACCGGTCAGTAATTCTGATCGAGCTGATAAATCGCCGGTAGCTGCCTTCCCAGTCCGTCGTAATCCAGGCCATAGCCCACCACGAATTTCGGGGGAATGGTGAAGCCGACCAAGTCAACGGTTACGGGAACCCGCTGGGCCTCAGGCTTATGTAATAGGGTGACCAGCGTGAGGGAACGCGGCCCGAGTTCGTGGAGAAGCGGTAAAAAGGCCTGCATCGTCAGCCCACTATCCACGATATCTTCAATGAGTACGACATCGCGGTCCCGGATCAGCTCCTCCTCCGGTTCCAGCAGTACGCGGATGGTGCCCCCCGACTCGGTACCCCGGTAGCTACTCGTGCGCACGAAGCAGACCTCTCCTCCGAGCCGACTGGCTCGCACCAAATCAGCCGCGAAAACGAAGGCCCCCTTCAGCATCACCACGAAAGTGGGGTCGCCCGTAGCCAGTCGCTCGTGTAGAATGTCCCCCAATGCCCGCACCCGCCGCTGAATGGCATCCCGCGTAATGAAGGGGACGAAGTGCAGTTCATGCAGCTGGATGGAGACGGGATCGGGGTCGGAAACGGACAAGATGTCAGATTTGAAATGAATAAAAAGATCTTGTTTTACGACGGCCAATTCAACTGGCGGGATTCGGACAGCAGATTTTGATGAATTTCGGCAGATCGACGGTTGAAGAACAGGGGAGCCGAATTAAAAATTTCCGAAGGAAGATGCCGGCACCCGGGAAATATCATTCGGGGAGGTTGACATACTCCGGTTATAACTCGGATTTGATGGCGGCAGATAATTCCATCCGCGAAGCATGCCGTCGATTAATCGGTGAATTGGCACGAGTGTAGAATATTATATTACGATGTTCAAATAGGCCCAAATATGCCGCCGCCAAAAGTTTATCGGCAACCTTAGCTTTATTCCTACCATAAGCTACTATATTTGATTCAGCGTCAACGTCCCACCCCTGGGGCACGCGCTCTTTATTTGGTTTTATTTGGTTAGGGCTGAGGTGGTGCTGTGGTGGCACTACCTCTTTTTTTTACCAGGCTACCGTAATGGTGGCATCCAGATCGGTACCGAAGCGGTTGATCTGCTCGCTTCTGAGGCGGTAGCCCGACTCTGGCCGGTAGCGCATGTGGTGGTCGCCGTCGGAAAGCACCGTGCCAGTTCGCCGGAAGACCGTGACTTGCTCCACTTCCCCATCGCGCTTGGTCACCTGTAACTCCCGGGTCTGCAAACTACTGTCGCGGGCGGCGTAAATTTCGGTCGTCCGGTTTCCATCGGTCATTTCGGTCACCGTGTACTTATCCAGCCAGGCGGGTCGGTTGATGTCCGCTTCCCGGAATATCCGGAGGTCGGCGGCAAAATCGACGTCATCGCGGCGCTGTTCTTCCCGCTGCCCGTTCAGCACGATGGTCTTCGTGACCGTCGGGCGGGCCTCCCGCAGACTGTCCACCTGATGGTCGATGTAGCCGCTCAGGTCGAAGAAGGGCTCCCGGCGCATATCCTGCTCGACTTCCTCGGCGTAGCAACCGGCGAGCAATAGCAGTACTAGAGGAAAGAATCGGAGCATACGTGAGGTCACTTTCGCAATTAACGCGCGTCAGCCCGAATAGTGGACCGCTAACGGGCGGGCAACACGAAGGAAACGTAGCGATCTCCCGAAGGCGTACCGAGCTTGCCGCCGCCACAGGCGATGACGACGTGCTGCCGCCCCCCGGCCTCGTACACCGCCGGCGTGGCGTAACCGGCGGCGGGCAGGGGCGCTTCCCACAGTAGCTTCCCGTCACGACTCCGAAATGCCCGTATCTTCTCGTCCAGGGTAGCGGCGATGAAGACCACGCCCCCGGCCGTCGCCACCGGCCCCCCGTAGTTCTCACTCCCCGTATTCCGGATGCCCCGGGCGACCAGATCGGGATACTCCCCGAGCGGTACCTGCCAGCGGATGGTGCCCTCGTCCAGGTCCAGGGCAGTCAGCGTACCCCAGGGCGGGGCTGAGATAGGATACCCCTCGCTGGTTTTCAGTCGCTTGTAGCCGTCCATGATGTAGGGGTAGGGCCAGTCGGAACGGCCGACCGTCGCTTCGGTTTCCCCCATTCCGCCAGATGCATTCAGGTCATCCTCCGTGGAATCGGCGGGCAGCGCCAGCAACCACTCCGTAACGGCCTCTACCTGATCCTCCTCCAGCCAATTGATGGCGGGCATCGCCCCCTTGCCCTGGTAAATGGTCTGCTTGACGCGATCCGGTTCCATTCGGTCGGCCAGCCCAAGCAGGCCGGGAGCCCCGAAATGCCCCCCGCCGGCCAGATCGTTGCCGTGGCACGCCTGGCAGCCCAGCATATACACGGCCTGCCCCGGGTGGGCTCCCGCCAGCGTCTCCATCGGATTCATCTTGATCACGCAGGGCACCTCCTTAGCATTGACGAAGAAGAGGCGATCGCTCGGCGAATAGGCCCCGCCCCCCCAGCCGGCACCCCCGTCGAAGCCCGGGAAAATGAGGGTCCCGTTCTCGCTCGGCGGCGTGAAGGGACCGGCGTAGGTCAGCCCCGCGTAGGTTTCCCGGGCCGCGGCCTGACCGGCGCTATCGAAGGCGTACAGATCGTCCGGCTCCAATCGCTGGCGGGTGAAGGGCGGAGGGGCCACGGGCATGGGCTGCGTCGGGCTGCTCCATTCCCCCGCCAGTTCCGAGGCCGGGAAGGAACGCTCTTCCACCGGGAACACGGGCTCCCCGGTATCCCGGTCCAGGACGAACAGATAGCCCCCCTTGGTCGCCTGCGCCACGACGTCCCGCCCCTTCCCCTCGTGGGTCACCGTCAGCAGTACGGGCGTGGAGGGGTGGTCGCGGTCCCACAGGTCGTGGTGGACCGTCTGGTAGTGCCAGATCTTTTCCCCGGTCCGGGCATTCAGGGCGAGTATGCAGTTCGCGTACAGGTTTTCGCCGGGCCGGTCGCCACCGTAAAAATCGTAAGAAGCCGAACCCGTCGGTACGTAGACGTAGCCGCGTTCGTGATCGAGACTCATGCCGGTCCAGGCGTTGGCACCCCCCTGCATCCCCTCCGTGAGGGTGGAAAACATCCACTCCAATTCCCCGGTGTGCAGATTGAAGGCGCGGATGTTGCCCGGTGCCGCCCCGATATCCTCGCTCACCCGGCCCCCCATGATGATCAGGTCTTCGAAAATGATGCCCGGGCTGGTACTGATCACGAATTGCTCCCGGGCGGCCTCCCCCAGTCCGGTGTGCAGGTCTAGGCGACCGTTCTCCCCGAACTCCCGGATGGGTTCGCCATTCCTGGCATCGAGGGCGTACAGAAAGGAGCCGGCGGGATAGTAGATACGCGCCTGATCACCGTCAGTCCAGTAGTTCAGCCCCCGGTTCGTCCCCATCCCGAACAGACTTTCGTTGAACACCGCCGGGTCGAAGGTCCACCGTTCCTCCCCCGTCGCGGCATCGAGTGCGAAGGCTTTCAGTTGGGGGTTGGTCCCGTACAGGATACCATCTACGATCAGCGGGTTACACTGGATTTGGCTGCGGCCATTGCTATCGGCATCCCCGGAAGCATAGGTCCAGGCCGGCACGAGTTGGTGGACGTTGGCGGTGTCGATCTCTGTTAGCGCGCTGTACTGACTGGTCGCCGGGTCACCCAGGTAGTGCGCCCAATCCCCGGTTTCGCCGAAGGGGACCTCACCGTTCTCGCAAGCGGTGAAGCAAAGGAAAATCAGGACGGGCGAAAGCAGTTTAAGCATAGGGCGCGGACGCAGGTGCAAGCAATACGGGAACACCTAAAAGTAAGTCCCCGAATGGGATCACCGATCGTCCAACTATCCCCACCCCCAAAGGGTTGTACCCCAAATCGATCTATATGAAAGCTCCGAAAGACAGCAAGTTCGCCACCCAGTGCATCCACGGCGGGCTCGAACCCGACCCTCAGACCGGCGCGGTGATGACGCCCATCTACCAGACCTCGACTTACGCTCAGTCGTCCCCCGGACAGCACCAAGGCTTCGAGTACGCCCGCACCCAGAACCCGACCCGCAATGCGCTCCAGCAAAATATGGCGGCGATCGAGCAGGGGAAGCACGGTATCGCCTTCGGTAGTGGACTGGCCGCCATGGATGCCGTCATCCGTATGCTGAAGCCCGGCGACGAGGTGCTGGCCAGCGACGACCTCTACGGCGGGAGCTACCGCCTGCTGACCGCCGTATTCGGTGACTACGGCATAAAGAGCCGCTTCGTGGACATGCGGGATGCCGAGGCGATCCGCGATGAGATCAGTGATGCCACTAAGCTGCTCTGGATCGAGACGCCGACCAATCCGATGCTCAACATCGTCGATATCGAAGCCCTCACCGGCATTGCCCGGGAGCGGGGGGTGATGACCTGCGTCGATAACACCTTCGCCAGTCCCTACCTGCAGCAACCGCTGACACGGGGTGCCGACCTGGTTCTTCACAGCGCCACGAAGTACCTCGGCGGCCACAGCGATGTCGTGATGGGTATAGTGGTGACCCGTGATCAGAAGTTGGCCGACCGGCTGTATTACCTGCAGAATGCCGTTGGTGCCGTGCCTGGTCCCCAGGACTGTTTCCTTGTACTGCGAGGCATCAAAACGCTCCACCTGCGGGTACAGCGGGCCTGTGAGAATGCCCGCCACATCGTGAAGGTGCTCCAGGCGAACGATTTGGTTGCCAACGTCTACTATCCCGGTCTCGCCGATCACCCCCGGCATGAGGTAGCCGCCCGCCAGATGCGCGACTTCGGTGCCATGGTAAGTTTCGACCTTAAAGACGATACCCTGGAGGCCGCTACGGAAGTGCTGAAGAACACCCGCGTCTTCACCCTGGCCGAAAGCCTCGGCGGCGTCGAAAGCCTGATCGGTCACCCGGCTTCGATGACCCACGCCAGCATTCCGCGGGAACAGCGGCTGAAGGTAGGATTGACCGACAGCCTAATCCGACTGAGCGTCGGCGTGGAAGACGCGGAGGATCTGGTGAAGGACCTGACCGCCGCCCTGCACGCCGCCGTTCCCAACACCGCCTAGCCAAATTTCGGCAAAAGGCCTACCTTTATACTGAGAATAGGGGCAGCAACTCAACCCGCAGCGGGAAAAGCTGTTGCCCCTATTAGTATTTTCCGGCTACGTCGACGCTCTTTTTGGAAGCAGACGGGCCAACAAAGGTTGCAACATTGAATTCAGTAAACTCCGAGGGACACCTCGCCGCCGGTCATTTTCCCTACCTAGCGCCGACCCCGTATGCCTACGGACCAGCGCGCGCCGTAGCCATCGATGCACCGCCTGAGGAGCTGGACGCCGAACAACGGTTTCGCAAAAATCGGGCCGACAGTCTGGAACTTTGTGACGCATTCCAGGCATTCTACGGGTCAAACCCCGCCTACCACCTTGACCTTTGAGCGATTCCTAGTCTACGAGCTGCGTAAAGACGTTCCCCTTCCCTTCCAGTTCGTGCTCTCCCTTTCTTCTACCGCGAGCAGCTACCGGAACGCGGTAAATAACATTTCCTTCCTCCCCCTCATACCTGCTGGCGTATATGCCGACAACGATCCCTATCGCGTCCCCATTCAGCCGGGACCAAAGGGCAATACTCACCTTACGTCCCGTTTGTACGTCGCCATCGACGCCATCCAGTCCATCAATCGAAACACCTTTCTGCCGGGTGATCGCGGTCGCATCAGCGTAGTGGAAGAGAAGGAGGTACGGGAGAAGGTCGGTGCCTGGTTGGGGTTATAAGGAAAAGGCCCGCTTCAAACCGAAGCAGGCCGGATACACTCAATACGTCAAACCTAAATATCGTCGGCGCCCCCGCCCATCGCGGATCAGCTGTCCAACCGGTGTAGCTGCAGCCGTTCGATGAGGCGAATCAGCTTATCGGCGTAGCGGGGGTCGGTGGCGTAGCCGGCCTTGCTGAGTCCGCGGGCCCAGCCCCGATAGTCGGTGGAGGCTAACTGGAAGAGGGGGCGGTAGCGGTCCTTTTGCAGCAATTTGGCGTGGGCGGCGTAGCTCCCGGCGGGGGTGGGGAAGATGCGGAAGAAGTCCTTGTGGTGATCGTCGCTGTGGTTGCTACAGTGCCCCTTTTTACAACTGCGGCTGAAGCACTTGAGGCCAAAGTGATTGTTGTTGCGCACGGCGAGCGTACTCTTACCGATACCGCTTTCCAGTAGCCCCTGTGCGAGGGTGATACTGGCGGGGATACCGTGCTCCCGCTGCTGCTGCAGGGCCAAATTGCGGTAGGTGGAGACGTAAGCAAGCTGCTCGATCTCGCGGGCAGACCATTTCCGGTCTCCACTTACGAAAGAAGCAAATGAGGCATCCGCGGACGGCACAGTCACTGATTCAGAAAAAACCGACAACGGCTGGTTTACGCTGATGGAAAAGCTGAACTCCTTACGGGTCACGATGATGGTCAGTACCACCAGCACGGCCAGTTTCGTCCAGGGGCTGGTCAACTGACGCAGCAACCTGCGGAAAAACTCATCGGCAAATAACCGCCAGTCGCGGGGGAGGGGAAGATTCACTTTCATATCATTGGCTTGAAGTGCAAGGTACGGGGGAATGTTGGGGGAGGCAAAAAATTAACACGGAAAGTTTGAAATTGTCGGGGTGTCGGGGTGTCGGGGTGTCGGGGTGTCGGGGTGTCGGGGTGTCGGGGTGT
>CAZKPE010000028.1:0-27255 GCA_964554545.1 uncultured Lewinella sp. | reverse complement strand
GTGGGGTGGAGGATACCGGAGACTCTCCCTCCCCCCTCTCCAAAGCTGGGTATCAGTGGGTTAGAAACTACCGGACGCGGCGTGTCGCGTCCGGTTTGGGGTCCAATAGGACCTGAAGAAAACGGAGAGGTAGGGAGAGTGAGTCGCCCGGCGGGCAGTCGAGGGGCAGTAGCGTACGGATATCGTCGATGTACTGCCGGTGTTTGGAGTGAGTAGCCAATGTCTGGGGGGTTAGCATCTAAGTAATTCCCCGACAAGATAAAACAAATTGTTTTTAAAGTGTGGTCGTTTCCCATATCTATGCAATCTCCCCGGTGTCTACGTCGTCCATCGGCCAGTCGCGCCGTCCGTAGCGACTACCCCAGGTTGGGTCATCGCGATCGATACTCAGGTCGCGCAGCACCAGGTCGTCCAGGCTCACCCCGTAATGGGCGGCCAGCTGCACCACCACCCGTAGCCGTGGGTTTGTATTCCCTTGCTCGAGGTTGCGCAGCGTGCCGCGTGAGATCTCGGTGGCGAACTGTAGCTCCTGCAGGCTCGTGTAGCTCCGCGCCCGCAGTTCGCGCAGGTTACCCGCCAGGTATATCTGCCGCTCCTCCATCGCTACTCCGGTTCGATCCCTAGTTCGGCGGCCTTATCCGGGTGCCGCCTGATCAGTTCGTTGCGGTACTCGCGTAGCCGGTCCAGATCGTTCGGGTCGGCACGCTCTATAATTTCCTCGGTGAGTCTATCGATTTGCAGGTTGAGCTTAAGTACTAGCCGTGCGACTTCGTCTTCATCAATCCTGCTACCCTTGGGCGAGAGTCCACTGGCTTCAATGTCGCGGTAGACTAAGTCGTGAAGATTGACATCAAAGAACTTCGCTAAAGCAAAAAGCCCCTCGGCCTTGGGGAACCCTTCCCCTCTTTCAAGACGGCTAATTGCATTCCCTCCTACGCTCATAACACTTCCAACGGCTTCCTGATTGTGGCCGCGTGATGTGCGTAAGTACCTGACATTCTTGTGGAAGTATATACGATCACTCATAATGTCAATTTCATTAAGAATATATTCTCTTTAGAATTTGGATTTCCAATTCTAACTGTACTACTTTTACAGTCAGACTAACGAATATACCAGTGTCACTAGAAGAAAATCGACCAACCGACCGAAAATTTGGACTGAAGCGGGAGCTGCAGAAGTTTTCGCGGGAGGAGCGGGCACACCGGCGGGCGATGATTGCCGACCGCCTGGGTATATCCGAGGGGCGTATCAATCAATTGATCTACGCCCGGGTCGGTAGCAATGTGTCCATGAAGGACGACCAGTTACGTATTGCCAGCGAGGTACTGAAGTGTGAGATCGAAGATTTGCTTCAGCCCACGGAGGAGATAGGAAGAATTTCATAGGTGAATGAGAGACGTGTCCGTGCCCGGTCAGTCTACGGCCGGGCACCTTTCTCTCTACTCCCCTATCCCCTTTGTGAGTCCATAGTGTCTTTTCACCGCCCCCGAGGTATCGCTTCGGGGGCCTTTAAATCCCATTGTCCCGTGTCCGATTTCAAGGTCCACATTGATCCCCAGGCCAAGACCTCCTACGAAACCTTCTTCTTCACCAAGGCTACGGCCAGCGGCTTTATGACGGGGGCGGTGAAGCGACTGGCGCGGGAGGTGGTCGACGATGAGCGCACGGTAGCCAGCGCGGTTGCCGAGATCTACCGCCTGGCACCCGACCCGCAGTACTACTCCCTTGGCCTGCTGCAGTTCTACCAGATGATGCACGACATCAAGGGTGCTACGATCAAGAAGGCCATCGACATCCTGTTCAAGGACATGACCACCGAATAAACAAAGCCCCGTCCCTGTCAGCAGCAGGGCGGGGCTTCTTTCATAACACAGCATCCACTCTGCCATGTCACACCTCAAAGGTAAGCTCATTTCCCACCAGCTCCGTAACGCCCGCCGGCGCAGCGACGAGCGACAGTCCTTCACTCACCGCAACGTCTACCTCTGGGTTTTCCTGGCCTGGGTGGTCTACCCCTGCGGGGTTCTGCTCTCCGGCTTTACGGAGGGATTCTTCATTCACTCCCTGGCCGCCCGCTTTTCGGCCCCCGTCGCCTGGGGCTTTACCGCCCTGGCCGTACTGGCCATCGAGGGGCTGATATACTTTCTCGGTAAGACGGCGATCGACGACGTACAGGCCGGGGTATTCTCCGGCACCCTCACCGAGCGGGCCATGTTCGCGCTCAAGGCCCTGGGCTTCGTAGCCTGCTTTGCCCTTTCGGTTCACCTCTCGCTGCGCGGCGCTCCCCTCTTTCAGGAGTGGCACCAGCGATCGGCCGACCCCGTAGCCCTGCGGCTGGAGGACGAAGGCCAGATCGAGCGTGCCTACGCTGATGATAAGGCTGTACAGCTCGACATCATCGCCGGGGCCCGGGCGACCACCTGGCGCGGCAGTATAACCCGGCCGGCTATGGCCAGTCTGCGCACGGCCCAGGCCGAACTGGCGCGTATCGATGCGGCGATCGCGGCCGACCGGGAGCGTGTCCGCCAGCGCAACGCCGCGGCAGTCGATGCCTACGAAGCGGAGGTGGCCGCCGGTAGCCGTACGGCCTTTAGCCTGGCCGGTCTCGGGCAGGGGGTCGTCCTGCTCTGCATCATTCTCATCGGGCTCTACGATCAGGGCGTCGACCGGGAGGTGGGGGCGCGCACGCAGGTGCAGGCGGAACCCGGAAACGATAGTGAGCCCGCAGCCGTTCGCCCGTTCGGTAGCCCGTCGCTGGCCGCCGCTTCGGTCTCTTCTCCCCTCTCACCACCTACGCACCCGCGTCCGCGCCCCATTGGCTTTCGCACCTACGGCGATGCGCCCCCTACCCCGCTGGAGGTACCGCCCATTTCCGACGGCTCGGTGGTCGACACCCTTACCGCGCCGGCACTGCCTGCGGCCGCCCCTACGGTAGCCACCAGTAGCCACGATGGGGCGGGGCAGGACCTGCCGAATCCGGAACTCGACCAGCAGACGCGGCTCAATTCGTACCGCGCACTGATGAAGACCCTGCGCACCTACCAGTCGCGCGATACGGCCGCCGCCCATGAGGCCCGAGCGGCCACCCAGCGGCACCTGGACTACGAGGTACAGCAGCTGGCCAGGCTAGGTAAGCGCATCGAGCTGCGGGAGAAACCGGTACGCAAGTATGTCCTGGTGGATATCGCCCCACCTCGCCAACATTGGGAATAATTCAACTCCCGTCCCCCCGCCGCCCGGCGCGATCTCCCGAGGGGAGTTGCAGCGGGCGGCGGCTCTCTCATTTTCCTACCTACACCCCCGCATGATTCTCAACGCTCAAGACATTAAGGATAAGGTTTCGATGGCCGACGTGTGTGCCCACCTCGGCCACAAGGTCAACCGCAAGGGGCGCTGTGCCTGCCCGGTGCACGGGGGCACCAAGCCGAACTTTAAGACCCGGGGGGCCTACGGCACCTGCTTCAGTGACTGCGGGGGAGCGAGCTACGACCACATCGAGCTACTGCAGCAGGTGCGGGGCTACACCTACCCGCAAGCCGTGGAGGAGCTAGCGCAGATCGGGGGTATGGTGGTGGAGCGTAGCGAGACGCGCACCGACGACGAGGTCGCCCGCTACCACGAGGCGCAGCAGCACCGGGGCCGCCTGCAGGACAACCTGCAATCGGCCCTGCACCTGTACCGGCGACCGCAGCTGACCGAGGAGCCCCTCGATATTGAAGGCAGGTCACTCCGTCCGGAGACCGTGGCGGCCTTCGATATCCTGATCTCCCCCCCCGGCAATTACCTCTTCGACGCTTGCCGGCAGGGTAGGGCGGATGAGGATATCCTGCTGGAACTGGGCCTGCTGGAGCGGAGCAGGGACGGGCGGCCCTACGACGTCTTTCAGGACCGCGTTCTTTTCCCGCTGCAGTCTCACCTGGGCAAGGTGGTGGGCCTAGCCGGACGGGTCACCCGCACGAACACCTCCCGGGCCAAGTACCGCAACTCGAAGGAGAGCGAGATATTTCAGAAGTCGCAGCTGCTCTACGGCCTGGCGCAGAACCGGCGGGCGATCGCGCAGAGCGGGGCCATACTGGTGGAAGGCTACTGGGACGTGCTGACCTGCTACGACCGGGGGATTCGGAGGTGCGTCGCCAGTATGGGGACGGCCGTGACGGCCGAGCAGGTGAAGCTCCTGGGGCGCTACACCGATCGGGTGACGATCATGATGGACGGCGATGCGGCCGGGCGCACCGCGCAGATGAACTCGGCCGAGGCCTTCATCGCCGAGGGCTTCGACGTGCGGATGGTGCTGCTGGAGGAGGGGCAGGATCCGGACTCCTACCTACGGGAGCGGGGAGAGGAGGGAGCCGCCGAGTTCGTGCGGCGGATTGCCGCGGCCCCGCCGGCCTTCCAGGACATCTTTACCTATTACCTGGACCCGGTCAATATCGATCGTGATCAGGGCCTGCAGGCCATCGCCGATATCGTGAGCAGCATCACGAACGACTACAAGACGGTACAGTGTGAAGACTGGCTGGAGAAAGAACTGGGCAAGCGGGAGTTCAACCTACTTAAGACCCGGATCGGTTTCATCAAAAAGGAGCGGCAGGAGGAAGCTAACCGCCCACGCTACACCGACCAGGAATACCAGCAGATCATCGGCTACCAGATCTACGAGCGGCGCAACCGACTATACGCCACCAACTCCCCAGACGTTCCGGGCCTGCCCATTTCCAACTTCAGCGTGCGGCCGGTGATGATGGTGCTCGGGAGGAGCGAGGCCAATTGCCTGGTGGAGCTAAAGAACAGCCGGGGCGACCGCGCCGTAGTGGAGATCAGTACCGACTCGATGACCGAGCTGGGGCCGTTCAAGAAGGTGCTGCTCAGCAAGGGCAACTACGTCTTCGACGAGGCCGCCAAGCCCTTCCACTTCATCCGCATTCAGCGCTGGATCTTCGACAACATCCGCCACTGCTATCCCCTCACTACGCTGGGCTGGAACGAGCGGGGTGGGTTTTACGCCTGGGCCAACGGACTCAGCCTGCCGGACGGCAACTTCAAACCGGTCGATGAGTACGGTATCGTCGAGCACGGCGACCACCGCTTCTTCCTTCCGGCCTTCTCCAGCGTGCACGTCAACAACCCGGGCGACGATGCCGGTAACGGCTACGAGAACATGCGCGACTTCGCACTCGACCGCGAGGTACGTGGCCAGGACACGCTCACGCTGCGCGAGTGGTCGGAGCTGTTCGTAGCGGTGCACGGCAAGAACGGCATGATAGGCCTGGCCTTTTACTTTTCCTGCCTGTACCGGTCGATGATCTTCGCCCACTTCGACGTCTTTCCCCTGCTCAACCTCTTCGGCCCCCCGGGGCTGGGCAAGAGTTACATGGCCGCAAGCCTGGCCGCCCTCTTCGGCCGGCCGAAGAAGCCCTTCAACCTGCACGAGGGAACCGACGTCGGCCTCTTCCGCCGCATCGCGCAAAAGCGGGACGCGATCGAGGTACTGGAGGAGTTCAATAACATGATCTCTCCGAAGCGCTTCCAGGCGCTGAAAAATTTCTACGACGGCAGCGGGCGGGAGAAGGGCCAAAAAACTACCGACAACCGGACGACCACCACGCGCGTCGAGACCGGTATCGTGATGGTCGGCCAGCAGCAACCGACACAAGATGCGGCCATGTTCAGCCGGGTGATCAGCCTGAACTTCGGGCCGCGCACGTTCTCGCCCGAGCAGATTGCCGCCGCCCGCCGCTTAAAAGCGATCGAGGGTACCGGTACCCTGAGTCGACTGACCGCCGGGCTACTGCGGCACCGGGAGCTGATCGCCCAGCGCTTCCTTACTGTCTACGATCACATGGCCGGTCGCCTGCGCTCGGCCGTACCGCCTACTGCTCCCCGCAACATCGCCCCGCGGCTGGTCAAGAATAACGCCATCGTCCTGGCCGTCTTTCAATTGGTCAGCGAGGTGGAGGAACTGGCCTTCACCGTCGATGATCTCTTCGAGGTCGTGCAACAGGTCATGGTCGGGCAGCTGCACAGCATCGCGCAGGAAGACGATCTGGCCGGCTGGTGGGATCAGATCGAGTTCGCCATCACGAGTAAGCACGAACTACGCTACGACAACGAGATCGATGTCGTCTTGGAGGATAGCCTGAACGCCGAGGTGAGCACCGATGCCGGCATGGAGAAGCGGCGCCACCGGTGGGCGGATGGACCTCGCAAGGTCCTCTACCTGCACATGAACTCGGCCTATCAGGTCTACAGCCAGAGCCTGCGGCGTACGGGTAAGGATAACGGGATGCCGAAGAGCTCCATCCAGCATTACCTACGGGGCAGCGAGGCTTACCTGGGGGAGAAGGCGCACAAGATCAATGGCCGGGCGCGGCGGGTATACTGCTTCGACCTCGGGCAACTACCCTTCGACCTACAGACCAGTGATGAGCGCTACCGGCAGGGGCTGCCCGGGCTGGCCGAAGCACCCCCCGACCCCGTGCCACCTACGACCAGTACGACTAACTCAGCAACGGTGGCTGCTACCAGCCCCGCCCTCACCCCGGAAGAAGACCTTCCATTCTAATCACCGATCCAATCCACTATCCATGATCAACAAAGCAACCATCATCGGCCGCGTCGGGGGTACCCCCGAGACCCGGACGCTCGAAAACGGGACCCGTGTGGCCCGTTTCAGCGTGGCCACCAGCAAGAACTACAAAGACCAGTCCGGGGAGTGGTGCGAGAACACCACCTGGCATACCGTGATCGCCTGGCGGGAGCGGGCCGAGCGGGCCGCAAGCAGTCTCAATAAGGGAGACCTGGTATACGTCGAGGGGGAAATCAGTAACCGCAAGGTGGAGGGGGAGAACGGTCCGCGCTTCTTCAGCGAGATCGTGGCCAGCTACTTCCGCATCATTAAGGGCCGCGGTGGCGACGGCCGGATGCCCTCAGCCGAAGACGAGCCGCCGACCTTCACCACCGTAGGTGAGGCCGAAGCCCGGGCGGCCGGTGCTGCGATCGGCGGCGATGGCCCCGCTAGGACATTCATTACTGACGACGATGACTTACCGTTCTGATGAAGCGCTCCGACATCAAACTCACCGATGCCCAACGCATCGGCTACCTGAAGAAAAACCGCAGCCGGTTGGGGGTCTGCCTGCAGGAGGACCGGCTAACCGGCGGCCTGACCGTCTACGAGGCCAACGCCCGTCACGTCGCCCAGACCGAAATGATCGAGCTGATGATGCGCCTACGCGGTCGGGGCATGACGCTGGCGCAGCTGCACCAGCTCATCGATCAGGCTACCGCTACCTCACAGGGCTTCCGCGCCCCCAACCTCTGGGAACAATGAGGGGCTGGTGCCGGGTGATCTCGACCGACGAAATGGATATCCTGCTGCGCATGCAGTGGGTAGATGCGGAGTTCTACGGCGATCCGCACTACTGCCAGATCGTTGCCGAATTCATTACCGCCGAGACCGAATCCCAGATTACCATCGCTCAGTTTGAGGGCCCCGGCAACGGGCGGGCAATGGGGGAGTACTGGCCCTCCGTCACCGACGAAGTCGTCATTACCCAGGTCCGGAATTTTGTCGAACTGCAGCAGCGGAGCTGCCCGGGCCAGCGAATTATCTGCCATGCCGATTGACTACAGCCGCTACCCGAAGGACTGGAAGGAGCGCGTCGCGCGAGTACGTAAGCGCGACGGAAATCGCTGCACCCGCTGCGGCGTACGAGGTAACGTATTCCCGAAGAAAGGGGAGCGCCGCGTCGTGCTCACTACCGCGCACCTGGACCACGACGAAGAGAACTGGGAAGTCAGCGATGACCGGCTGGCCACCATGTGCGCCAGTTGCCACCTGGCCTACGACCGACACGATAACCTCTACCGCAAGCGGTACGGGCAGAACTACAAACGAACTATTCCTACTCTCAATTTTCCTTCATGAATCTCGGCCAACTACATACCCGCGCCTGTGCCTATATCCGCAAGCTCCGCTTTTACGATCGCCAGCGGGCCGACCAGCTTACCGATCGAATGAACGAGGTTTTGGGGGATTACTTCATCGAGCGACTACGAGAAGATGAAATACGTCCCATGCTGGCAGGACTTGCTACAGGAGAATCTATTCATATCGATACTTCTTATATCGATCGGAAGCAGGATATCCCCAGCGCCCTGAATAAAAGCGACCGACTACGGTAGCAGTCGGTCGCCCGGGATAATTCCTACTGCTCGGTAGGATATAGGCGGTAAATCATGTACGCTTCATCTGTTCACTATATCAACATCAATCTAATGCGGAATATCAGCTTCTTTCTTACGCAGCGGCAGGTCCGCGACCAGACCAAGACCGTCACCCGGCGGCAGGGCTGGAAGTGGCTTACCCCCGGAACGCTCCTCCAGCCCGTAGAAAAAGGGCAGGGACTAAAGAAGGGGGAGAAGGTGCAGCGCATTGGTCCACCCATCCGCGTGGTCAGCGTTGGACAGGATCCGCTCTACACCGTCGACCCTGAAGAGTGCCGCAAGGAGGGCTTTCCTAATATGAAGCCTAGTGCCTTCGTCAGCTTCTACTGCGAACACAATAAGTGCGGACGCAACGATAGCGTCACGCGTATTGAGTTCGAGTACGTGAACGATCACCCTGCCACCCCCACGCCATGATCACCGCCTACATCGCCCATCCGATCAGCGGAGACGTGGAAGGCAACGTCAAGCGAGTCAAGGCCATCATGGCCGACATCATCCGGGACGAGCCAACGACCTTCCCTTTCGCGCCCTACCTGACCGCCCTCGAACTGCTTGACGACGATAAGCCCGACCATCGGGCCCGCGGCATCACCTGGAACATGCGCCTGCTCAACAGCGAGGTCGTCGACGAAGTCCGCCTCTATGGCGACCGCGTCAGCGAGGGAATGTTGGAGGAGGTCGCCGTGGCGATGATGAGCGGCATCAAGGTCGTCCCGAAGTCAGACGCCGCCCGGGGCTGGATAAGGAGTAAGAGCCTTGCCTGGAAGCGACTGTTGAAGCGTGACCAGGGGAAAAGGGTAGGGGAATAACTATCCGACATGAAGATCCACTACGAACACTACCCCGCAGGTCGTAACGATGCCGGCCAACCCCATCAGGATTGCAAAGCTGTATGTACCCGCTGTGGCCTGGTCAAGGTCTTCCGTCACCACCGACAGTTCGCGGCCAATCGTCGGGATGCAGAGCGGGGGATGGAGGGGCATTTTTGCGATCGGGATCGTCGGGGGGCGGGATAATGTGAGTGCCGGTGCAGGCCGACGAAGGAGGCTTGACACTGGCACTTTATTGGGCGAATAAATAATAATTAATGAACCACGGATCACTTTTTAGCGGGATAGGAGGCTTTGACCTTGCAGCTCAGTGGATGGGTTGGAATAATATCTTCCATTGCGAAAAGGATTCGTTTTGCCGGAAGGTGCTCACGCATTACTGGCCTCAATCATTTAGTCATGCAGACATCACCGAAACAGATTTCACTGTTTACCGCGGACAAATCAACGTTCTCACGGGAGGCTTCCCCTGCCAGCCATACAGCACAGCAGGAAAGCAGAAAGGCACCGAAGATGACCGCCATCTATGGCCGGAAATGCTCCGAGCTGTACGAGAGATCAGGCCGCGCTACGTCGTGGGGGAGAATGTTCGTGGCCTCGTTAATTGGAACGGGGGAATGGTCTTCGACCAGGTGCAGACTGATTTGGAAAATGAGGGGTACGAAGTTCTCTCGTTTTTACTTCCAGCTTCGGGCGTTGACGCTCCCCACCAGCGATATAGAATCTGGTTTGTTGCCTACGCCAACGGTGGTTTACACGAGGGAGAACTGGCCGCTGGAAAAGGTGAAGGCGAGACAGCAGGAAGTGAAAGAGGCCAGCAACGGAAAATCGGGCAACGGCTTTGGTTTAAACTTGCCACACGTCGCGCGAATGCTTCCAACGCCTCGATCGAGAATGACGGGCGGCGTATCGGAGAAACGGGCGGCCGACAAGAACCCGAATTTGGAGAGCGTTCTATCCCGAATAATTATTCCTACACCATATGCAGCCGACGGATTCAAAACTACCAAATCGCAGAACCAAAATTCACTAGACAAGGCATTCCAAACTGGAGCAGTTTCCCAACTCAATCACCGCTTTGTGATGGAGATGATGGGCTTCCCACCCGATTGGACAGAATTACCATTTCAAGACACCGACGAGAAACAATAAAAGCAGGAGGTAACGCTATCGTCCCTCAACTCGCTTTGAAGATTTTTCAATCAATATCGGAGGTTTCCTATAGGTAGACGCCGTGCCTTCGGGCATGGACGTTCTAGCTGATATTGGGCGAACGTAGCGCAGCCGAAGCGATGAATCATCCATCCACCGACCGGTTTTCGGATGCGATATTTCGACCCAATGTGAGTGCCGGCGCAGGCCGACGTAGGAGGCTTGACGCTGGCAGTTTATTGGGCGCGGTGCGGGTCGTCACTTGCAAGTATGATCGCGCTAGCCTACTTTTGCTGGTGCCATATCCATCATTCATCACGTAGCATCTGCTATGATCTTTCAAGTCATCATTCACAACTTAGGGGACAGGATTGGCCTGCGGCGGGAGTCGCGGGCGTCTACCGACTGCGAAAGCGGATGGATGGATATGGCACTTTCCTGCTCCCCGCTTTATTCTTTCCAATGCCATATCCATCCAACCTACAGCCGGAGCTTTCCCGGCTGACTCCTGAGGCCCAGGAGTACATCACCTCCCTTCAGTCCGACAGCCAGCAGCTGCGTCAGCTTCTCCCGGAAGACCCGGGAGAAGACAAGCGGCTGCTCTTCCTCCTCGGGCTCTGCGTGGCCACCTTCGCTGCCAACGAAATGGATAGCCCCGCCCGTGCCCATCGCATCGACCTCCTGACTGGCTTCTACGAGCGGGTAGGGGAGACCACCTATTTCGTCACCAACAATCAACATCCCCATGGATAGTCCACAGTACCTAGAGTTCAATGATCACCAGATTGCAATCGTATCCGCTGATGGAACGCACTGGGTGGCTATCAAGCCACTCTGTGAAGCTCTCGGGGTCAATTACAAACACCAACAACAGGTCATCTCGCAGGACGAGAAATTGAGTCAGTTGTCTTGTCTACACAAGACAACTGGGGCTGATGGGAAGGGCTATTCAATGCTCTGCTTACCCTACCGGTACATCTACGGATACCTGTTTTCGATCAGCTCGACGTCCCCAGCTCTGAGGGAGTATCAGTGGAAGTGCTACGACGTGCTCTACGATTACTTCCATGGCATCCTCTCGAAGCGTAAGCAATTGCTAAAGCAAAGTCGAGACGCGGAAGCACGCATTCAAGAGCTAGAAGATAAGTACGCAGCAGAGGAAGAGTACCAGGAGCTACAGCACCTACGTAAATTCCGCAAGCAGGTACCCCATAGTCTCAAGCGGTTGGATCGTGGTCTCGTCGACGATCAGCTCGAACTTGATTTGTGATCCTATGGGTAGACGCCGTGCCTTTTGGGCATGGTCGATCTAGCTGATATTGGGCGCTGTGCTTGTTGATTAGCAATCCGTAGTACTCACTAGGTTTGCTATTTATCTAGCATAGCGGCCCAATGTTTGTGACAGTGCAGGCCGACGTAGGAGGCTTGACACTGTCACTGTATTGGCTGCTGTTTTTTTAACTTTATACTATGAAATACTTACGAAAAGCCTCTAAATTTTTCACTAAGGGCATTAAAGAAACCACTGGCAGTATTGTTGGAGGAGCGTGGGACGGCATCAAGCCAGATGACTGGGACGAGAGACTAGAGAAGCGCCGCGCAGCAGTTGCCAAAGAGAAGGCTAGAAATAAAATCAAGAACTGGGCCTGGTCGATGTTTGTCTTTGCGGAATGTGGCATCTTGATTTTATGGACAATCAACGCTGAGAGCAAAACCCTAGCATTTTCTAACCTAGTTGACGACTACGGAATAGCGTTGTTGATTCCAGTGGTGTTATTGATTGCTTTGATTACACTTATCGACACCATTGTTGATTTGATTGAGGAATAGCAGCCAATATAGGGCTACACGCATTGCCTGATCTGTGCATGACGTACGCCCCTATCATGCATTGCGCTTTCCGTACACCGCGCGCGCTTCAAAGGCGCAACTCCGACTGTAGCTGAGCGACGAGGTCCTTTTTATTCTTGGGTTTCGCTACCACATTTGTCGGATGCTGATTCCCCTAATATTCATCCTGGTTTTCGCTGGTGTTCTAGCGACGTTGCTTTTCCGCAGAAAGGCTACTGAGCCCAGCATCGGCGTTGCCCATACACCCGATGATGAGTACTCTATTCAGGACACCCTCGCTATCGTTGCCCTCGATACGGTGGTCGTGCGCCCCATTGTCGCGCAACCTACCGTAGTCAACCAGGACAGACCGGCTATCTCCTTCGAAATCGCCTATGAACCTGTCAAGGCGATTGAGGGAGGATACCAGCGACTACGAGCTGATCGGGGGAACTACAACTCCAGGGGAGAGCTGGTAGGCACGAACTGGGGCATCGCCGCCCCCGTGGCCGAGCGGTTCTACGGCCGCACTGTCACTACTGCGGATATGCGGGCCCTCACCGAAAGAGAAGCTGCGAAGATTTTCCGCCGGCTATTTTGGCTACCGCTGCGCGCTGTCGACTTTCCCACCCAGGAGCTCGCCAACATTGTATTCGACGGCTTCGTCAATCATGGCATCTGGGGGGTTCGTCTATTACAGCGTGTCCTGCGGGTAGCTGAGGACGGAGTGGTAGGTCCCCGTACCCTGGCGGCGATCCGGGCCCGTGATCCGGATGACGTGTATCGAGCCTACTATCAGGCGCGGCTGCAGTTTTACCGCGCCATCGTCCGTAACCGACCCGACCAGAAGGTTTTCGAGCGGGGCTGGCTGCGCCGCCTCAATCGCTACCGGCCTGCTGAACTACCTGCTTAGTCAGCTCACGAAGTCCAGTATAAGTTTGCTACCGCACCCGATCGGGTAGGGGAAGGGTCTGACTGACGTCTATATCTACGATTACAGTCGTATATTTTTTAAAACATTTTTGCAGCCGGCTGATTTTATCCTTCGGTTTCAGCAGACCATATGTTTTTGGGTTTTCAATACATATTTTGTAACCGAATAGATAGTATGCTGATTGACAATTAGTTAAGTGCCGAAAATGCCGTTACAAATTGGTTACATCAATGTAACCGGATGTAACCGATTTGTAACCAAAACCCCGGTTACAAATTGGTTACAAAATTTTAACGATTTTGTAACCGTGTAACTTACTGTAATTCAATGCGTTACATCCGGTTACATCGGTTACATTTTGAATTGACACTTAGACCCGGTTGGTTACAAAATCTGCTCAATTTGGGGTACAGCTACCGAAGTTCCCTTGACAGTATTATGACAGTTGGAACACGTTGTTGGAAATTAAAACCTTCATCCTGTACGTATTTAAACATATTGTTGGGTTATACCTGGCAAAATTTTCTACCTTCACCGCCGATTTTCGCAGTTCAAGTGTCCACCGGACAGGTGAACTGTTCCCTACTGCTCATGGGGAGCTTCGTCATCCGATTGATCGGGTGGCGAAGCACACCATTGCACCGTTACTAAATGGCTTCGATTACCATCAGCATCGTAGGCAGAGCCGTCCTTGTGGTCGGTAGGTTAGTGGGGGTACTTGCGGACATGTGGACAAGAGTAATCGAAACCCTCGGGGGTAAGGCCAGCGCCGGGGGGTACCTGGCAATGCTGCTTGCGGTCTTGAGCTTTATCGTACAATTCGCGACCCTAGAAAAGTCGAAGACGGACTACGCCTTCGAGGTAATTAAGGAGGACAATGCCTACCTGCGTAAGGAGAATAGCGGTTTGCGCATAGAAAACATCAGCCTACAGCAGGACCTCATGGAACGTGATGCGAGTCTGAACATCCTGACGGCCACTCGTGGAGACGAACCCATCATCGCCTGGGCCAAGGACCGCGAAGGGCGCTATATCGAATTCAACCGAGCATTCGAAGAGCAAGTACTTATACCGCAGGGACTCGACCCCCACGACGCGCTCTTTCATACCGACCTCGAACTATGGTCGGATACAGCCCGCAGCCGCATCTACCGGCAGCACGACCTCGAAGTGATGCGGACCCGCAAGCGGAAGAAATTCTATGAGAAGATGAAGTTCGACGGCACCATTGTACCCTACGTATCGGAAAAATACCCGCTGATTCTGATGAATCGGGTAGTTGGCACGGGTGGCCAAGCCTACGAAGACTGCCGGTAAGGTCCTTTCCATCGGACATTTCTGGGGTGACATTGGGATTCATTCGGAAGAACATTCTTCACCTTATAATCAATCCCCCTTCCTGCCATGGCCAAAATTCGCCAACTCCAATTCCGTAGTCTCGACGCTCCCCGCGCCATTGAACGCCAGAGCGGCGGTAGTCTTGGGGTAGATAATATCAAGACGGTGATCACCGTCATTGTCACCTTCTTCGTCGACCTGATTCTGTCGATCAACGACCGCAAATTCAGCCGCATCATTGCCACTCTCTTCGGCATGCTGCAGTACGGTAACCTCATCGTGCTGGGTAAGGAAGCCTGGAACGAGGTGAAGGATACCGACCTGGTCGAATCCAACGACCTGGTGGCACACTTCGCCGCCGAGTTCGACATCAAGGATGATGAGACCGAGCGTATCATCGAATATGCCGTAGGCCTTATCCCGCGGATCTACGAACTCGTCCTGGATAGCACCAGTGTAGTCAATCGCGCCATCGCGCTCTACGAGGAGGCCCGCGCCGAGTTTTCTAAGGATGCCTTCGGTTACGAGCCCCAGGACGTAGTGATCGCTCAGCGCGTGAAACTGGGCACTTCCGCGAAAGGTCAGCGGGCCGCCGCATAGGACCGCTCCAGAACATCGAAATACATTGTGGAGCCCCTATATTGCGAGCCAAGCAGTAGGGGCTCTACTTTTTTAAGCACTGCCCCATGACGATTTCGGTTTCCGTACCCCTAATTCCCTACCTGTACAAGTTCCTTCTGTGGAAGGAGCGACTTGCTCCCGGCGATCTACTGGATCTTATCGGTTCGAAGGGCGACGTAGCTTACGTACTGGGAGGAATGCTCACCACGAAGGTGCAGGCGCGCTACGACGATACGGAGAAGCTAAGCGACACCTATACTGAGGAGATTCGGGTCAAGCTGGACACCCGACGTCTTAATAGTGGGCGGGTGGTCATCTCGGACGCCAACGTGCGGATGTTCAATCAGTTCTTGCGCAAGAATTTGCACGAGCTGCTGCTCGAACGGATCATGAACGGGATGCGGCACAAGCAGAAGGAGTGCAACATCATCTACGACTTTATCCGCGAACTGGGCATGGAAGACGACGTGAGTTTCGATACCCTGAAAAAGGCCCAAACTCGACTCAGAAAGTCCAAAAAAATACCTGCCTTTCGCTCCCATAATCGTCGGAGGGCCTGAAACCTAGCGTAGCTGACGCTTTCAACTTGAATCCGGGTAAAACCTGCTGTCCTCTGATACCCTGAATATCTACGCCCTTGCGCCTGCGCCCCCGCCGGCGAACGAAGAAAACCAAATCGCATGACGCCACGCATTGATCGCTACTGTAAGGGAAGTCCGCCCGGATTGATGCGCGTAGAGTACGTCTACCTGAAGGATGTGGATCCTGATAGTCTCTGGGGGATTACCGCGCCGAACTGGAACCGGCCCTACGGAGCGCTTCTCCTGGACGGCGACTGGCAGACGATGCCGTCCCTGCCGACCCCGTCCTGGACGGAGGAAAGCGGAGAGACCGAACAGGGGGTACGGTACCGGCACCGCATCCGGCTGCGCAACATGGAGACACATCCCTCGGCCAGCGCGGTACTGGGAGCCCTCGCCCGCCGCCGGCTGCTACTGCGCATTACCAACCGGGCGGGGCAGCGCTGGGTGTGCGGAAACGCCGAACAAGGGTGGTCACTAGGCTACCGGCGTAGCAGTGGCGGTAACGGGCAATCGAAGGGCTACCAGATCGATCTACAGACCGAGACCAGTCAGAGCGCCGCGGGCTGGGAGCCCTTCCTGTAGACCGCGCTTACCATGGCGGGTAGGTAGGGTAGGTAGGAGTGGTAGCGTCCTTTGCGCGGGTAGTCGACCGTATCACCTTTGGGACCATGCCGAAGCCGCGTACGCTACCCTTTCAGATCATGACCTACCCCGAGGAGGGGCAGGCGACGATCTACGTGTACGGCTACATCGGCGAGTGGTCCAGCTACTGGAACGACAACGAGGCGGACCGCGATAACACCGCGCTTAACCTGATATCGGAACTCAACGACCTGGCCGCCCGCTACGACCGGATCAACCTGCGGATCAATTCGCCGGGTGGTGAGGTAATGGAGGGCAATGCGATGGTCAACGCTATTCGCTCCTGTCAGGCCGAAGTGCACACCTACAACGATGGGGTAGCGGCCTCCATGGCCGCCGATCTCTGGCTGGCGGGTGATCATCGCCACATGGCGCGCAACGCCATGTTGATGATCCACCCGGTAAGCACGTTCGCTTACGGTAATGCGCGTGACCTACGACAGGTAGCTGACGACCTGGACAAGTTCGACACGGCAAGCATTGCCAGTCTCGCCCAGGCCATGGACCTGTCCGAGGATGCCGCCCGCGAGCGCTTCTTTTCTACCTACGAGGATAACTGGCTCACCCACTCGGAGGTAGAAGGCCTGGGACTGATCTCAGAGCAAACGGAAGCCTACGAGGCTGGGGCTCCCCTTGCTCCCGAGCAGGCCCGCACCATGAACTACTCTCAGCTCATCGAGCATTTCCGGCCCACCAACGCCGGCCGCGGCGAGGCGCAAGACCCTAAACGCTCGGCTAGCGGTAAGCCCAGCAGCGTGATGGGTCGCATTCGCCGGTTTCTAGCCCCCGCCGCTACGGCTGAGCAATCATCTTCTTCTCCCACGAAAAACACTTCTCCCGTGACCCCACAGGAACTCCGTCAGGCCCTATCCGCAGGCGAACTTACCCCCGCCGATCTGCAGGCCGCTCTGAACGAAAGTCAGGAATCTACCAGCCAGGTAGCAACCGGGCAGGAGGCCCCTTCCCAGGAAGCCCCGGCCCCGGGGGAGCAGGCACCCGCCGGCGACGGCGGCTTAGCCGCCGCTATTCAGGCTGCTCAAGCGCCACTCCTGGAGCAAATCCAGTCGCTGCAGGAGCAAGTACAGCAACTCGGTGACAGCCCCGGAGCCACCCCCGCCGGGGTCAGTGCAGGGCAGGACCCGTCCGCGTCGACGGCCAGTGCAGCCGTCCAAGAGGATGCCCGCCGGTGTAGCCAGCAGGCAAGCGCCGGCATCAACCCATTCGCTCAATACGACCGTCCGACGCTTCCCCTGACCGGGGAGGAGTCCGAGGCCGCCCAATAATTCGACCTACCCATGGCCAGTACTACCACCATTGCCGCCCAGGCGCAGAGCCTGAACCGCCACGCCATCACCTACAATAAGGACATCCTGCAGGTGATGCGGGCCGGACTGGAGTGTGAGCGTATGTTCACCCCCCGGGCCTGCGACAACACCTACTCGGCGGTCAACGCCCAGGCCGGAGAGCTCATCCAGGCTTACCAGTCCAAGTTCACGCCCAAGAGTTCGGTAGGCTTCGACGCGATCGACTGGAAGCTGCGCAAGATCAAGATTGATATGATCTTCACGGCCGACGACCTGGAGAAGTACTTCGACAGCTGGATGGTCGAGTGGCACGAGATCGGTAAGGATCCCGTTGACTGGAGCTTCTACCGCTACCTCTACGACACCGTCTTCACCCCCAAGCTGCTGGAGGAGATGAACCACAACGCCATGAAGGGCGAGTACCAGGCACCCGCCGACGGGGTAGCGGGCCTGAGCATCAACAGCCTGGATGGCTACATCATCAACTTCAGCAACGGGGTCGATAACGGTGACATTGCCGAGATCGTCACGGGTGCCATCGGCGCTAACGATGCGGTGCAGAAGATCGAAACCTTCTGCGACGGTCTGCCGGAACTCTACCGTGATCTTTCCGGCCGGATCTACTGCAGCCACACCACCGCCCGTCACTACGCCCGGGATTACCGTGCGCAGTTCGGCACCGGTAACGGCGTGGCCGGTAACGAGAACACTGGCCTGAGCGTCGACTACAGCAACAAGCGCCTCGAGCCGCTGCACTGTCTGTCGGAGTCCAACGGGCTGATCTTCGTTCCCGATACCATCGCGACCCTCAACTGGGGCACCCGTCGGGGCTTCCCCACCATGCCACAGATGCGCTGGGAGCCCTTCGAGCGCAGCGTAAAGGGGATGTGTGAATTCTACCGCTTCTACGGCTGGGAATTCAACGAGGAGGTCTTCATCAACGACCAGTTCACCCCCGCAGTCTAAGCACCACCCACCCCGGAGCGCGTACCACGCTGCGCGCTCCGGGGCTCACAAATCAATCTAGCGTCATGGCCGACAACACGCAATCGACCGATCAGGGGCAGCAGGCCCTCACCGAATTACAGACCCAAAACGCCACCCTGCGCAGCGAGAAGGCGGGACTGGAAAAGCAGGTCGGCGAGCTCCAGGAGCGGGTCGATTCGCTGCAGGCCGAACTCGACCGTGCGCAGGAAGAAAGCGCCGCCGGTGGTCCCGCGAAGGTTCCGGGATCGGTCAACATCAAGGTGGAAACGACCGAGGGCAAACAGCGCAAGGTCAAGCTGGCCATCCGGGCGGGCCGGCGGCGGATTCGCCTGTCCAGCGGCCAGCCGGTAGCCAGCGCCGCCTTCATGAAGCTGGCCATGGGCCGTAAACTATCCGCTGCCGAAACGGACGCCGACCCCGCCCTGAAGGACCTGACTCCCGAGGACGCCCGCGACTGGCTCACGGAGCTCTACCTGCGTGGAGCTTCCCTGCTCGAAGAAGTCTAACCCCTGAACCGCCACCCGATTCACCAACCTGACCCACGAAAACGACCTAACCATGTCGGACTTTCTTTCCCTGACCCGCAACTGTGGCAAGGCTCCCATTAAAGGGATCAAGACCAAGCTCTACGCCGTTCCATTCGCCGAACTGGACGGATTCCCCCAGACGCTCGCCGCAGTCCGTAAGGCAGCCTCCGAGACGGTCGAGCAGGGGGACGATAAGATCTTGGGCGAGGCCTTCAGCTACGTTACCGACGAGGGGAAGGGCTACCACCGCACCGTTGACATCCTGGTCAATACGGGTGATGTCAGCAATACGCTGAACGGCGAAATCGGCGGGCAGGAAAACGAGGTCGGTCTGCGCTTCTTCATCCTGGGCAATGGCCCCAGGGAGCGGGCCTTCGTCGACATGATCATGCAGCACAATGGCTGTCTCCACTTCGCCGCGCCTGCCAAGGACGGTCAGACCCACTCGGTGGGTGAGCCGGATAACCCCTGCTTCGTTCGCACCTACGAGGGCGGCAGCGGCGGCGGTCAGGGCAGTGAGCGCGTCGGCTACGCCTTCGAACTCTTCACCAGCGAACCGGTGACCAACAAGAGCATCAACGTGACCGACTTCCCCCTCAATCTGACGCCCAACCCTCCCGCCTAAATGAGTCGTAAGAAAGCCAAGACCGCAGAGCCGGCGGAGGTCACCGAGCAGCCAAAAGTAGAGGACGAGCCGAGTCAGCCAACAAGACAACCGCGGGCACTCACAGCACCCGAGGGCTACGAGCTGGTTGACTGGTACTTCGGCCCCCGGATCTACGCCGGCAAGTACGGTACGGTGGACCTCCTTACGCTGACCCCCGACCGAGCCGACTCTCTGGTCCGAAGGGGATTTAGACACTTACGGCGCCGGTCCGATTAAGAATTACGTTAACAGGGTTTTTCCTTGATGTGGTTTGAAGGCCCCTCGTCCTTGTCAGGACGGCGGGCACTTTCGTTTTTGGGGCCATGCAACAGAGTGGGTTTCTCAAGGATCGCTGTAGGGCTTGGCTCCATCACCAGACAAGCAGTTTTGCAGACGGCGTGCGATTACTCGAGGAGGGTGGTCGGACTAGGGAGGTGAGGCGTCACCAGACCGTGCTCGTGCGCGGTATCGTGGCGCCCTCGGCTAAGGCGACCCTGCGCGGCGACATCGGCCGCCTTCTGCAGAGTCTTCCCGATCCCGAACCCTCGCATTCGAAAGCATCAGCCATCAGCCCGTTACTGCAGCGCAATCGAGCGGGGGATCAGGAAGGGGTCACCAGGATAGATACCCCCGCCATCACCGCGCTACGTGAGCGGGCCATTGGACTGCACAAGCAGCGTTCGGACCTCAAGGGCCGGCTGCTACTGATGAGTCTGGATGAACCCGATCGCTTCACCGACGGTGAGCGCTACGAGGTGGCCGCCAGCATCATGGGGGCTAACGTGCAGGAGCTGGATAGTATCTACGATGCGCTGCGGGAGTACGAGCAGACGGGGACGGAACCCGCTCTGCCCGCTGATCGATCTTCCCAGCAACACTACGAGCGGGGCGTACAGGATATGCGCTCGATCGCCACGTTACGCTCACGGATTTCGCGGCTACGGCGGCAACTACGTGAGTTAGAGCAGCACTCCGGCACCGACGATAGCGGGCAAGGAGAGGCACAGCAGCGTGAACTAGCCGAACTCGAGGATAAGCTGGACGAGCTGCGTCTGCGCACCGGACAGGCCTAGGTCCTTGTTGTCGGCCGGCGGCGGGTCCACCTTACGGGCACAGATGAATCAATTGATGCCGATTAGAAAACGCAGTACCGCCATCCGGGACGTGCTCGACGGAGAACTCCACGATGAGGAGCTATCGCGGGAGGAGCGTACCTACTTCGCAGCTCTGCGGCGCATCGAGGCCATGATGCTGGCCGGAAAGACCGATCGGGCCATCCGAATTATACTCAGGGACCAATACGGAATGAAGCGGCGGGCGGCCAATACTGCCATGCACGATACCCGGTCGATCTTCGGGGACGTTCGGGTGGTGGACCGCGCCTGGCAGCGCTACCGGGCTGAGCAGATGGCCCTGCATATCTACGAGCAGGCCGCCGCTAGCAGCGATCTGCTAATGATGGAGCGGGCCACGAAACTCTACATCGCAGCGAACGGCCTGAACAACGAGGATCCGGACCTGCCCGAGTTCGAGAACCTGCAGGCTGCGGTGAACGTGCTTAGCCTGCCCGCGGGCATGGAAGAGATTGCCCTGCAACTGCTCCAGCAGGGGGTGGTGGACATGACCCGACCGCCGGCGATCCCCGGCGCGCCCGGCACGGAGGCAAGCACCGAAGAAACGACCTATGTCGACCTGGACGTCAGCGCTTGAGCAGCAGCTGAAGCAGCGCATCGGTCATCTGCTCGATACGGGAGGCGGGGACTTCGAAACCCTGCTGCGTCAGGCCGCCCAGGCCGAGAACCGCCGCCACGTTCAGCTCAACATCCCCCAGGCGGTGGTGGCCCTCGCCCCGCAACTGCTGGTGTTCAAGGAGTGGGGGCGGGGGACGGGTAAGACGACCGACCTGGCACGGGTGATGTACGAGTGCGTGGTGACCATGCCACGCTCTACCGGGCTATTCATCATGCCCAACTACCAGTTCGGCCTGACGCGCATCATCCCCAGTCTGGTCAAGGGGCTGGAGATGTTCGGTCTCTACCAGGGGCTGCACTACTTCATCGGCGAAAAACCGCCCCGCGTCTGGCGTAAGCGGTGGGGAGTAGCCTACGAGCCGCCGCAGAACTACAAGCGCTACATTACCTTCTGGAACGGGACGGGCTGCCACCTGATCAGTCACGACGTACTCGGGGATGGTCGGGGGCTCAATACGGACTGGATCATTGCCGATGAGGCCGCCCTGCTCGACCCGACGAAACTGCAGGAGAACACCGACCCAACGCGGAGGGGGACGAACGCCGGCCGATTCGGCGGACAGCGGTACTTCGGCTACCGGATGTACGTCTCCTCGACCCCCATCACCCCGGCCGGACGCTGGATGTTCGACTACGAGGACCTGGCCCGCGAGCGGCCCGATCAGATTCTTTACCACCGCGCTACCTGTCGCTACAACCTGCACAACCTGCGGGAGGGCTACCTGGAGGAAGCCCGGGCCGACTGCTATCAGTACTGGGTCTACGAGGCAGAGTACGAAGGCGTCCGCCCCCGCTTCGCAAAAAATAGCTTCTACAGTATCTTGGATACCCACCGCCATACCTACCGCTACGGCACGGTGAGGGGGGAGCACTACCTCATCCCCGGCACCCAGGAGGACTGCCGCGGGGACGGCGACCGCATCGATTCCCTGCCGCTGATCCTGGGCACCGACTGGGGGGCGGTGATTAACTGCATTGCCATCAATCAGTATCTGCCCGAGGCCAATGAGCTCAGGACGCTCAACGATATGTTCGTGCTGGGGGATGATCAGAAAATGCAGGACGACCTGTTCCAGGACTTCCACGACTACTACCAGTATCATCCGACCCGCGAAGTCTACCTGTGGTACGACAATAGCGGCAACAACCGCACGGGGAATACCCGCGCCACACGGGCCGAACAGGCGCGGGCTCAGTTGACCGACCTGGGCTGGAAGGTCTACCTGATGACGGCGGGGGGCACCAATCCCATGCACGATGCTAAGCATCAGCTCTGGACGATCATCCACCGTGAGGACGACCGCCGCTTCCCCCGTCACCGGATGAACTTCTACCGCACCCGGGACCTGCAGGCCTCGATGTCGGGAGCCAAGGCCAAGAGCGGCCGCAACGGGGAGGTACTCAAGGATAAGAGCTCGGAACGCTCGAAGAAGATCAAGCGCCAGCACGCCACCGACCTTAGTGACGCGGTTGATTCGGTGGTCTGGGGGATGTTCTCACAGCTCTTGACGTCACTGGGCACCCACCTGCCGGCCATGCGGATCAGCACCCGCTGACCGAGGCCACCGAACAATATTTGGCTGCATATATCCCGGATCGACCGTTTGGTCAATTGATTCAGTCCTCAGGCAACGGCGGGCCTTTCCTTCGTGAGTTGTCAATTCACACTGCAAAATATTGTACTGTTTGTTGGTTTTCAGCGGGTTACGTTTTTCCTTTGTGCAGGTCGGTGCCTGTCCTTTCCATCGATCAATTGCAGGCGCATAATTGCGGTATGCTGAGCAGTCGGGAATACCAGGATTATCTACTACACCAGGCAGTGAGCCATCCGGACCTTCTGCATGTGGATGATAATCGGGTCTTTGCGATGAGCCCCATCGAGGAGGCGATCGGCGACATCCGCGATGCGCGGTTTTCCCGCTCCGGGTTCATGATGCGTGGCTTCGAGGGTAGCGATCAGTTCGAATCAACGGGTATGTGGCGGCAAACCTTCTCGGGAGGTTACATGGTATGTAAGTCTTTCTCCCTGCGTGAAGAAGGTAGCGTAGGATATTACCTAGCGCTAGCCGAAGCGCAGCGGGTGGCCGTCGACATCATGGAAAAGATGGTAGCCGATTCCCACAACGGACATCCAGTTTTCGACTACGCAGCTGATGAGAGCCTGGCCTTTACGAGCCGTTCCCGGCCCGTAGCTGGTGATGGGAGTTTCATCGGCTGGATCGTGCTGTTTACCTACGAGCTAGCGGCAGAGTTCTGCTCGCCAGCGCAGCGCGTGGTCTGGACAGACGGCGGGCTATCACCCATCCCCATTAATCCGGTCACGCTATGATGACGGTAACATCCCGACCGGATGAATTGGTGCTCAGCGAGAGCCACGTTTTCGTAGAGGTGCTCATCAGCGATGCTAGCGGCCGCCCGCAACGGCAGGGTAGCTCCCAGGCCCGGGCTGAATTGGTAATTGATCTATCCGAGCCCCCCCCACTAATTTATACACTCACGCTCGACTGGATGCGGGATGATGGGACTACCTACCAAACTGCCCTGCGAAATCACGTCGCATCCGTTCCCCGTTTTAGCGGTCTGACTCCGGTTCCGGCTGACCTGCCGGCGTACGCTAACTATGATGGGAACGTTCTGGAGTACTGGCGGGAGGTAGCAGTAATTGTAGAGGAACACGAGGACATTGCCCCCTGGTTTAGGGTGTATCTGGAGGAGCGAACGAACGGAACGGTAGCCTTGTGGGCACTGGCAAGAACCATTGATCCCGCCTGGCGCGTAGGATGGCAGTCAATTGGGCCGGGAACGACGCCCCGCAACAATGTCCACCTCCGGGCGACCCGCACTACCTCAACGGTAGGACTGGACTTGGTATTCAAGGGCCGCCAGGGTTGGCAGGTCGCCGGAAGAGTCGCTAGCCCGCTGGACGCCAGAAGTAGAGCGCTATTCGATATCCGCGGGCTACTCACGGCGGCGGCAGAAGACCAGATGGGTTATCCCGGGCTTCCCGCCTGGTCAACTTCGGCACCCTACCGCCCAGCTAGCATCTATGACTACTACATCCTGCTTGCCGAACGGGGAGAGCAGGAGGGTAACTCCCAGCTAGTGGATTCGATGAAACTCGACTCGCTACGCTGCTTTGCCGGCGGAACTAGTGCCGTGATTCAGGCAGAGGGAAACTTCTTCGGTAACATCGACGTGTCGAATGGCTGGCTCACCCAGCGTCCAGACCGTCGCCCGATCGGAGTCAGCGAGCCGGTCTACCTCGGCTTTATTCGCAGGTTCTTCACCAATGTAGAAGATTCTACGCCTTACCTGGAGGTCGTGGAAACGCTGGAGGACGGCTCCACCCGAACGACTACCCACTTCGAGAATAGCGAGGTGTCGGCCGATGACTACCAGCCTGTCGTCTTTCCGGTTGGATGTGAGGTACTAGGAATCGGCCCAGATACACTACACTATACCGTGCAGGTAACTATGAATCGACCGCCCCAACCGCCACTCGGGGTGAGTCCCCGGCGGACCTTCATAGTGGACCGCACCCAGTATGAGAAAGAGTACTACCTCGCCTACCTCAACGGAATGAATATGCCGGAGATCATACGGTGTACGGGCCGACGGATAGACCGACTGGAAGTATCCTACAGGCGGCGGGAGCGGGTCCGCAGAGTTAATGATGGGGTAGAGATTGGCGATCGGGAGAACCTTGGTGCTACCGTGGAGCGAGTAATTACCTACGCAACTGGTTACCTGGGCCGGGCTGATGTTAACACGATTGCTGAGGAGTTACCCCGCTCGCCCAGACTATACCAGATAACACCAACGGGCTTCACCCCGCTGGTCCTCAAGAGCAAGTCCTTTTCTCTAGGCAGTGACCGGGAGAACTTGCACGCGCTGACCATCGAGTGCGACTTGGGGATCGTGGACCGCAATTATGCGGAGTACCAGGACATCTTAGCCAATCCCGATGTGGATGTCTGGACGGAAGCAAACGGGGACCCTTGGCTCGAATTCATCCGCCCGCCATTCGTACTCGCCTACGAGGAACCCTGGACTAACTGATCGATCAACCATGCCAAGAGTCTACACCTTTCCGCCCGCTCCAGGATTGACTCCGACGACTCGGATACCTCTAGTCCTTCTGTCTAGCGGAAATGATCCCGAGTCTCACCTGTTCACCCTGTCGCAGCTGGAGCAATACCTGATCGACCAAGGATGGACCAAGACGGGAGACTCGCCACAAGTTATAGGGGTAAAATCGACCGATGATCTTCCGGGTACAGGTGCGGAAAGCGTATTGTATTTGGTCGCGGATGATGGGTCCGGAAAGGAGTCGATCTACGTCTGGAACGATGGCGCAACGGAGTATCGACAGATAGGAGGAGGGGCCAATCAGACACATAAAGGAGGCAAGGAAATCCTAACCGAGTCAAACCTGTCGGTAGCGGTGAAGTATGATGGGGCGCTGCCCACCCTGCAACGTATCGGGCCCGGTGAATACCAAATCGACGTTGCCGTAGCCGCGCTGATAGGATCGGTGGCCTTACTCATCCCGGCTACGGCGGATGTGACCAACGGCGGGAATCTCACCTTCTTCATTTCCCATCCGGGTGCCGGAGACATCTACAAGGGCGGGGTGGACTACCTGGACGGTAATGGGCGACCGGTGAACCGCGACCAGTTCGGTATTTACCACAATATCGTCTATCAGAACGACGTGACGCGCTACATCTTCTCCAATATCGGAGCGATCACAACGCGACTCGACATCCCCCTCGGATTATGATTCGGCTCATCCTTATATCCTTTTTGGTTTGGGTGTCAGCTGCTGCCTCATCGCAGGAAAGCTACCGCGTAGCTCTAGTGAGTTGTCGGGACTTCGGGCAGGCTCAGTCCGGTCCCGGCTACACGGGGCGGCTAACGGACTTTGACTTGTTCAGCGATCGCTTCTTCTATCCCAATGCCGTACAGATGGGGGATAGCCTGCTGGACGGGCGGGCCTACCTCTACCGTATAGTCGAAATACTAGCGCCGGCCGCACCGGGATCGGTAGATGTGCGGGTGGTGCCTGCTAGTGGAGCCAATGGTGCGCCGGTCGGGCGCGGGGCTGTCTTTGACGGTCTGCCAGCAGGACTGCTCCCTCCTCTGCCAACAAATACCGGCCAGGCAGCACCCTCTACCGCAAGTCGTATCGCTCTGGAAAATATTGTACTGATAGGTAGGTCGCTGGCCCGCACGACCATCGAAGCGACCAACCAACAGGACGCGGCTAACCAGGGTATAACTCGTAACCAAGCCTTCCGGGCCGCTGATCCCAACACCATGGGCGAACAGCCGGGCACCATCATTATCTGCACCACCTGCCCCACGGGCAACTAATCATCAACTCATGAAGCAGTTTCTTTCCCTACTCTTCCTGCTCGCCATTAGCCTGACGGCCGGAGCGCAGGTCCAACTCATCAGCCCCTCCCCCGGTGGGGGTATCAGCTACACGGACGGAGACCCCGATCTCTGCGCCGAACTGCTGGTACAACAGGCCGGCGAGACCCGCTATGCGATCGACGTGACGACGAATACCGCCTACAAGTACGTAACCTTCGAGGCCCGCCTGGACGGCAACCGCTGGGACCCCATTCAGGAGACCGACGATCAGACCGGCGTCGAAGTGCTCCTCAGCCAAGTCAATGGCATTCAGGGGGCTAACGTGCAGGCCGAACTCGAAAGCATAAGGGCTGCACTGGCCTCCGGCGGCGATGCCTGGGGTGCGCAGGTCGTACAGTCTGACGCCAGCCTGAACGGAGACGGCACGGGCGGCAGCCCGCTTTCCGTGAATCAGGCCTCCATCAATACCAGCCAGATCAACAACGATGCCGGCTTCGT
>CAZKPE010000027.1:0-27278 GCA_964554545.1 uncultured Lewinella sp. | reverse complement strand
GCAGCGACTTTTTATTCGGGATGCTATTGTACCAATCCCACTCTACCCAAATAAAGTTAGACTCATTATTAGTCGGCTTCCGCTGGTCAGCCGTACCGGTTCTTCCGGGTTTGACGCAGGCTCGGGTATCGTCGTTGGCGTTCATTTCGTCCGGCGCAAACTCATGCAGCCCGAATTCCCCACGTGCCGCGCTGGGAAACGCACAGTATTCACTGAATGCCGTCTCGTGTACCGTTACTCCATCTACTACTGGTATTTCCTTGCGCAGGTCGTCCAGTAAAAATACGAGACCGCAGTCGGCACCGGGTTTATCCATCCGCAGCAATTCGTTTCCGTAATCTCCCTCCCCGGGCGCTTTCCCGTAGTCGGCCATGGAGCGCAGGCGTCGCATTCCCTTGGGAATCACGAACGGGGTTACCATTGCGTGAGCCGTCCCTTCCGCTATATCGATCTCCGTCCCGGGGGAATTACGGAAAACGACGTACCGTCTGCTGCCATCGGCATACTGAGTAAAGGCCGATTGATCGAGGCCGGAAATAGGGGTAGTGGACGTGCTCAGTTCGAGCGTCTCGTAGGTAACAAAAGCCATAAACAGGGGTGTTGTGTAGTGTGAAAGGCTGGGTGAACTTCAATATAAAGAATTAGTCACACTACACATCATGGCCCGGATTATTTGGTAGGCCAGACTATTTCTGCGGTTGCTCCAACAACCGCAAATGCAGCACCTTCCCATTGTCCGCATCCGTGAGCACGTACAGCGAGCCGTCGGGGGCCTGCTCCACGTCCCGCACCCGCACGACCAGGGGGATACGCTCGACGTCCTCGGCCGCCATTCCGTTCACCGCTACCCGCACGATGCCCGAGGCCGTCAGGCCGCCGATCAGCGCCGAGCCTCGCCACGCCGGGAACATATCGCCGGTGTAGAAGATCAGGCCGGAGGGGGAGATCGTCGGCGACCAGTGGATGGCCGCGTCGGCAAACTCGGGGCGAGTCGTCGGGTCCGGAATGTCCTCCCCGTCGTAGTCGTCGCCCCAGCTTACTACCGGCCAACCGTAATTCTTTCCGCTTTCGATGGCGTTGAACTCGTCGCCCCCCATCGGTCCCATCTCCGCCACCCAGAGCGTACCGGTAGCCGGATCGATGGCCGCGGCCTGGATGTTGCGGTTGCCGTAGGAGAAGATCTCGGCCTTGGCCGTATCGACATCCACGAAAGGATTATCGACGGGTACGCTACCGTCGCGGTTCAGGCGCGCGACCGTCCCCAAATGGTTACTTAGTTCCTGGGCGGGCCCGAACTGGAAGCGGTCGCCCATCGTAAAGAAAATGTGCCCCCGGTCGTCAAATACCATCCGCCCGCCGAAGTGGTTCGGGTGCTTCAGTTTATAGTCCTGGACGAACAGCGGCTCAAAATCTTTGATGCGATCATTGCTCCAGCGTCCGCGCCCGAAAGCCGAGGAGGCCGTGCTGTCCGGACCAGGGTCGGCGTAGCTGAGGTAGACGTACTGGTTGTCGGCGAAGTCCGGGTCGAGGGCTACATCCAGCAGTCCGCCCTGCCCCCAGGCTAGGAGTTCGGGTATCCCCTCCACGGGTTCCGAGAGGCTCGTATCCCGCATATCCAGGATGCGCAGGTGGCCGGCTCGCTCCGTAATCAGCAGACGCCCATCGGGCAGTACGGCTACACCCCAGGGGTGGTCGAGGCTGTCGGCCAGGGTCACCACCTTCACGGCCCCGGCCTGGGTGACGGCCTGCCCCTTCTGGGCGAGGAGGGCGAGTGGCGTCAGGCTACCCAGGAGCAGCAGCATGACGGTCAGGGGAAAGGAGGGGATCAGTCGCACGGTTGTGGGTTTTGGGCGGCGGTGCGCGGGTGGAAAGGGATACTGGTGAAACTGGGGAAGGGGGGGTGGGGTTTGGTGGGGGGGGATCGGATTGACCGGCTCATTCGGGGTGTTGCAGGTCGGGGGGTTGAAGCCCGAGGGGGGGATGGCTGAGGGATCCTCGTTAATAGTGCGAGCGTGGGTTGCCCGAGGAGAAGGCATCTGGAACGAAGAGTAAGATGCGCCACCCTTTACATTTAGGAAATCTATGTCGTTCACGGCTTCTCAAAGAACCTGAGTAGCCGAAGCGATAGATCACTGCTGGTAAAGTGAGATACGCCTGTATTATTCTTAGAATAGTAGGGTACGCATTAGCTAATTTTCATCCTGATTGTATTTCAATCCGAGTTCAATCGGAAGTAGCTCAATAAGACCGACAAGTGTCGCCGAAATTCAGGCCAGGAGATACGTTTCAATCCGAGTTCAATCGGAAGTAGCTCAATAAGGTCACCTCGTCGGTCATCTACTTCTCTTCGAACTTCGTTTCAATCCGAGTTCAATCGGAAGTAGCTCAATAAGGTATGGTCGTCATCCGGACCCAGATCTTCCCGTCGTGTTTCAATCCGAGTTCAATCGGAAGTAGCTCAATAAGATCGTTTGTGCATCGTCACCTGTTTCGATCCGAACGTTTCAATCCGAGTTCAATCGGAAGTAGCTCAATAAGTGATCGTGGGGGTGCTCCCCGCAAGCGCACCGGGTGGTTTCAATCCGAGTTCAATCGGAAGTAGCTCAATAAGACGTAGAAGGTTCCCTCCACCCGTACCAGTCGATTGTTTCAATCCGAGTTCAATCGGAAGTAGCTCAATAAGAGATAACCCAGCCGGACGGTAGCCGCGAAGTCTACAGTTTCAATCCGAGTTCAATCGGAAGTAGCTCAATAAGCCCTTACGCTCGTTACGCTAATGATGCGCAAAGCATTGTTTCAATCCGAGTTCAATCGGAAGTAGCTCAATAAGCCTAGTAATGACCGAGCAAACCCCGCTCCAGATACTGTTTCAATCCGAGTTCAATCGGAAGTAGCTCAATAAGCTTCGACCTGGTGGGCAGTTCGCTGGTACAGTACCTCGTTTCAATCCGAGTTCAATCGGAAGTAGCTCAATAAGGTCCGCACCGTGGAAGGGGTGCGCTTTGCCGTGCAGGTTTCAATCCGAGTTCAATCGGAAGTAGCTCAATAAGCGACGTGAAACCCTACGCTTTTCACTGGCTGGTCTAGTTTCAATCCGAGTTCAATCGGAAGTAGCTCAATAAGCCTGCGCTTCTTCGGCTGTATAGGCTCCTGAATTGGCGTTTCAATCCGAGTTCAATCGGAAGTAGCTCAATAAGCCAGCGTCTTAGCCTTCAGCAGCCCCAGAGTAATGTGTTTCAATCCGAGTTCAATCGGAAGTAGCTCAATAAGACTTTGCCGGACGGACCCTTCCCCCTACCGATTGCGGTTTCAATCCGAGTTCAATCGGAAGTAGCTCAATAAGACCGTCCAACGCGACGCAGCCGTTCGCGTCATAACGTTTCAATCCGAGTTCAATCGGAAGTAGCTCAATAAGGACCCTTACCGCCCTCGCTGAAATTGTCGAAAAAGTGTTTCAATCCGAGTTCAATCGGAAGTAGCTCAATAAGTCCATCCTCCATTGGACGGGGATTGAGGGCAGAAATGTTTCAATCCGAGTTCAATCGGAAGTAGCTCAATAAGTCGTCCCGTTCCGTAAATATAGGTATAGCCTGGGGTCTGGCGCGAACGCCTGCACCCTAAAATGCCAATGAAGCCGGTCAAAGAACTGGTCCATCATTCGATTTGGCGCTTCGCTCCGCATTGGCAACGGTTTGATAGTGAATAGCTTAGGCCAGTAGATGACGACCAACAAAATAAATTACCACCCGGTCAGCCAACGCAGACGTTGCGGTAGGTACAAGTTACGCACTGCTGCTTGTTCTTCGTCCCTTTCGGGTAGCGGTTGTCTTCAATCACCCGCCGGCAATCCTCAATCAGTCGCTGCGCCTCCGCCCGCTCGGTTTTTCCAATTGGCACCGGCACCACCTTGCTTCCGCTCCGGGTATAGACCAGGTAGCCCTCCCGGACCGGACCGGAAAAGTTAGCCTCTACTAACAGCGCATAGCACGTCAGTTGTAGGCGGTAGGTATCGTACACCCGGCCTTTCCAAACCGCAAACTTATAGTCCAGAGGGGCAAAGCTCCCATCCTCCAATTCCAACACTTCGTCGATTATGCCCCGCAGCCCCGGTGCGGAGAGGTAGCAGTCGTCGGTCCGGTCTACCACCCCTAGTCTACGTCGGAGGTACCCTTTGTTGCGCTCTAATCGCTGATCGTGTACGTTGCGGCCTCGAATAACCTTACCATACTTCTGCTCGTTTTGCGGAATGCGCAGCACGTGTTCGAAGTAGGTGTACCGGGGGCAGTACCGGTGCTGTATCAGGTGGCTGGGAGTAAGACTAACCATGCTCAAATGAATAGGGCACGGACCTCGTCCGTTACCAGTTTGCGGTCGAAGGCCTGTCCGAGAAGAACGGTTCGTTGCAGCTCCCGCCTGGACATGGTGAACAGGTATACTTTGTCTACCTCCGCGTTTATATCATCCTCGATCTCCAGCCGCAGTTCGTCGAATTCGGTCGCGGACAGACTGCCCAAAAAGACCGATAGCTGCACCCGGTATAATCCGGCCCGTTTACAGGCCTTAGCGACCCGGGTCCGTGGTCGGTCATCCGCGATGTCATACATTATCCAACGGAGCATTTACTGTAGTTTTACGGTGAAAATTGCACCTGCGTCCCCGCCCGAATGCGCTACACGTTGGTGATGGTTAATTCCGGTAGCTCTTCCCCCAGTAGTTCATTGGCAAAGCGGTGCGCCTCCAGTTGCATGACGTGACTTCGGGTAAGTCTACGCCGGCGGTGTAGTACTTTATCCTCGTCCAGGTATTTGGTCAGCCGTTGGATCAATACCTGCTTACCTTCTTTCGTCAACCCCACTCCCTGGGTAAGGTCGCGGTAGTGATTCTGTACGATCTGTTTACCGCTGAAGAGTCGGAAGACGGTATAGTCCGCGTGTACCCGGTAGGGTTCGATGAAGTCGAAGATCATGCTCTTTTGGTTGTAATCGTCCCGGTGTAGAAAACCTACGAATGGGTCCAGACCGGCGATCATCAGGGACTTTTCCACCCGGCTGTAGAGCACCCCATAGGCATAGTTCAGAAAGGCGTTGAAGGGGTCCAGTGCCGGCCGGAAGCTACGTCCGTTAAACGCGTAGCGCGGTGGCAGGACTTCGCTCAGCGTCTGAAAATACAGGCGACCGGCGGTTCCTTCCAGCCCCCGTAGGGTGTCGGCCACTTCCCCTACGGTGCGCTCCGGTTCTACCAGGGCCGACATACTTTCCCGCAAAGCCGCGATCTGGTCCCGACGCTCGTCGAGCAGCTTAGCTTGCTTTTTTCGGTGTTTGCGTAGCGTCATGAGCAGGGTAAGTTGCTGCTCCAGCTTCTGCCTCAGCCAGTCTACGGTATAGCGCAGCGCCAGGGGATGTACACTCGCCCGCAGTTGCTGTTTGCGGATCCGCGTCGTGCTGCCTAGGCGGGAATGCCAGACTCGTCCCAGTGGATGTCCGTCCTTCTCGGCAAACAGAATATCGACGTTGTTCTCGAGCGCCAGTTTTACCGCCTCCGTACTCAGGGCCCCGGCTACCGTAAAGATGATGGACTTGACCTTGCGGGCGGCGTAGTGTAATTTGCGAGCCCCCTGACCCTCGTCACGTAAGCGCAGTTCGAATAGCGCATCCTTCACGTGCAGGTAAGCCCCATAGGAGGTTATGTAGAGTTGCAGATTTCCGGCTTTTGTTTGCATGTGCAGCAGTTGGGCGGGGACGCAGGTGCGAAGAATATCCGTTTATTGATAGGGTAAACCCAGCGTACCCGGCTCTTTTTTGACGGTACCGAATCCCCGGCTCGTGCCCTTACCGATGCCGATCAGGTCGGGTAGTTCTACATTGGCGACGAAGTGCCCCGTGAAGGCAGTCATTTTCTGCCCTTTCATCCGTACTAGCGTGGTGCGAAAGAATGGATAAGCAACAATTCGCTGGTCGTCGGCTAGCCAGATGCCCAATCCCTTGAAGACCATGAGCAGATGACCTACCAAGGCAGCCTGAGCGAAAGCATGACGCTCCTGATCCGTTTTCAGGGTACGCCATCGCTTATACTGATCCTGGCTGACGCCGCGGTAGGGAGAGACGAATTGGTACTGAACAAGCTGACTCGGCAGAAAGGAAGCGGATAGCCGGTCGTGGGAAAGTTCCTTCTCACGGGCATCCAGCAACTGGTCGGCGATACGAATTTCCTGAACGTCCGCAAAGATTTTGAGTAGTACGTCGGCCGCCTCGTTGTATCCCACGACGGTCGGCACCCGATCGATCATCTTGTACTGAGTGAGCGGGTAGCCATTGCGAAGGGAGCCGTCCTCCAGGTGATTGTGTAGCAGGGGGCTATGTTCCCGGAAGGCCGTACCGAAGTAGCCCCTTAGCCGGTGACCCTCATGGGCCGGCAAGCGAAGCGCGGGAAAAGAGAGTTTGGTTTGTCGAAGAGTCGTCATGCGAAATCCGTTGGGTTGGTTCCTCTTTGCTCGGTCACCTCCTGCCAGGGGGGGATATACAGACCGGTTTCCGAGGAATAGGGGCTATGTACATAGACCAGGAAGTCGTACGTATCGTCCGGCTCCGGCTTCGGCAACCGCCTGAGTTGATCCGGGCGTAAGGCGACTTGGTACTGTGATTTCTTAGCTAGTTTTTCCCCTTTCAGTTCCTCCCGAAACTGTTCCGGGATTACGTTCACCGTGTCGATCCCCTCCCGGGTAGTCGCCTTCTCTTCTTCCGACTGGTCATTATCCAGTATGAAGTCAAAAAAAGTCTGTACTTCCTGGTAGCGCGTCAAGCCACGGCGGTAGCCTTCGGTCTGGGTCACCTCGTAGTCCGCGTACACCGCGTCGACCATCCGGATCATCTCTGATTCTTGAATGAGCGTGAGCTGCCGCTGCCGCAACTGATCGGCGGTACGATCGAGCAGGCTTTCCACCTCTTTTTCGTACATCTTACGGCTGCTATCGCTGGCGGCGAACACGATTATCCGGGTAGACTGGCTTTCTTTCTTGTTCTTCCGGTTTACCCGGCCGGCCCGCTGGACCAGCGCGTCGATGGGTGCATTTTCCGAGTACAGTACGTCGAAATCGATGTCGAGCGAGACCTCCACGACCTGGGTCGAGACAAGTAGGAAAGGCTCTTGCTCTCCAAGTTGGATTACCCGTTCCTCTTTCGCCAGCCGGTCCACCGTCGTGAAGCGAGAGTGCAGACAGCACCGGGCACCGGGTACTGCGTAACCCTTCATCTGTTCATACGTGCGGACGCAATCGTCGACCGTATTGCGGACGACCAGCACTTTTTTACCTGCTTCAATATCCTGTTGTAGCCGCTCGCCTAATAACTGGCCCCATGTAGCGTCTACGTATTCCCAACTATTCCTAGCTTGCGTTGCTCTCTCCTGGTCTTCGATGACCGTGACGTCGTGTAGAACACCGGTGAGCAGGGATTGCAGCTTTTGCGGGAGTGTAGCCGTCATAATGTAGAAGGTGGCACCACAATACCGCTGGAGGTAGTCGATGGTCTGGACGATCAGGGCCAGGGTGTAAGGTTCGTAGAGATGAATCTCATCGATGATGATCGCGGCCTGGGTAGCATATAGTGTTTTCATCTGCCAGTGACCGAGATTGAACCCCATGGTCAGTAACTGATCGATGGTGCAGACGGTAATCTCCCGGCCGAACGATTTATCGGTCAAATACTCGCGATCGTCGTAGTTCTCCGGATCTTCAATGATTCGGTAGTTCTTCGCTCCGGAATGCACGACGCCCACCGGTTCCGACCTCGCCTCATTTGCCGGAAACAACTTCTTTATCCGCTGATAGATGGCATTGGAGGTCACTCGTGTGGGTAAACAATAGATGATTCGTGCGCCGGGGGGACGGCTGGCGGCCCAAAGCAGGGCGGCTTCGGTCTTTCCGCTTCCGGTAGGAGCAATGGCTAGCACGTTTCCCCGCGCCGCAGCACTTTCCTCCTGAAAAGTTCGCCAGGTAAAATCGGCAAACTTCTCCCTGAGTGGTCGACCTATATCGGCCTCAGTATAGCTTAGTGGTGGATTAGGCGGTCGCTTTGCGCTTCCCGCCCAGTCGCAGGCATGGAGAAGTCCCAGCGTGTAGGCATAAGACAACCTGTTCTGGGGTCCATCGCCTTGAATAAGATCACCCAGTAAGCACTTCCCGCCAGTGGTCTTCCCGAACGCAGTTCTAGTAAAGTAGCGTCGGGCATCTTCCAGACGTTCGCATTCTGCCTCGCGTAGCTCACTTCTTGCCCGTCCGCAAAAAGACCAGTTCACGCCAATCGCTTCTAACCGGCTGGAGAGCCACTTTTCGATGGTCGCTAGGTCGTCGGTCCGGTAGTCCAGCTTCTTATTGTCTACGCTGGTTTTGTCCTCGTAGAATATTCCTTTATGCAGGGGTTTATGGTGGGCGGCCACGGCGAATAGTGCCTGGGGGCGATCCGCGCACAGAATCGAATAGTCCCCCAATAGAAGTAGGCAGGAAATAAATTCGTGCCGGATATACCGGTCCCAGTCACGCGGCTTTCCCTCCGCCGATTGGCGATTCTCCTCCTGGAAATTCAGAACGAATTTGCCAGCATCATGAAACAACAAAGCGATGTACAGATCTCGCCAAAACTCCTCCCCTTCTTGCAGTAGCGGCTCAAAGCGTTCCCGTAGCTGAATGTATACAGCGAGAACGTTGGCGGTATGCACCGGAATGCTTTCCTGCCGCCCGTCTCCCTTTACGTACTCGAATTTAGCCCACAAGTGATCTGCTGCCTTTGCCGGCGGATCAGAGGGGGAAGACGGGAACAAAAAACCCTTGCTCATCTGATGTGGAATTATTTGGGACGAAGTGAATCCCGGGTATGGCTGCCGGTAACCTTGCGGGATACTGGAGATAGGAAATCATTCTACGCTCCCGCAGCATACGAATGCCGCCCTTTCCGTAGTCGAAGCGCACCGGCAGGTCCTGGGCTACGGGCGTGGAAGTCGTCCGGATGCTAAAGGCGGCGCTTCCCCCTTCGGTAACCGCACTCAGTGCGTCGGCCACAATGTCACCATCCACGTAGCAGTGGACCATCGTATCGCTCTCCCCCGGCGTGGGGGTAATGCTCAGGTCTGCCAGACGGACCGAACAGAGCGAGTCACTCGGACCACAGCTCAACGCGTAGCGGGGGTGCCGGAAAGCATCGGCCAGTTCCTCCAACTTTGCTTGATCACTATGCCCGAAAACAATGACGAAGAGGTTGTCATAAAGAATCTCCCGAATCAGGATGCTCCCGGTTTTGAAATCATCGTACTTCCATAGGTCGGTAGCTACGCCCTGCGAGCTGCCGGCAATTCCAATTTGCCACTCCCCTTCCGCGAAATAGGCCTGAGCGTCCTGCGGAGCGAGACCCAGGGCGGCCCCCGCCAGACCGATACAGGTGGCCGGAGGGGGCAGCGGGAGGGTGCGGTGGAAGTTCTGAAATTCCGGATCCCGAAAACTGGCCGTACGGGAATGTAGCGGTACGGTCAGATAGTTCATACCCCGTAGTAGCTATTCACCCACCCCTTGATCTTATCGAAGCCGGGCTTGAGGTCCGTTGCCCCATCCTGCTCGCCGAGTGTGCCAGTCTGGACGGCAAAAACGTGATCTTCGATGAAGTCTCCGTAGTCCGCCACCACCGTTTGCAACCCGGCGAGATTAACCTGACCATCTTTATAGTCCACGGCTTCCAGGAAGATGGGATTCTTTGCGTTCATCCAGGCCGCGGCTACGAATTTCGGGGAGATGTCGGAGAGAAAACGGGACTGCCGGCCACTGCTCCACAGACTTTGTATAGCATCGATCAATTTATTGACCCGGACCGCTTTGAGCGCGTCATCGATAAAGTCTTCGGCATCATACATTTTCCCGTCCGCGATACGGCCCTTCCCTACCCGGTCGAGTTCGATAAGTAGGGTACCCCGGTAGATACCGGAATGAATTTCCGACTCGAAGATGTTCGGGTCTCCGCCCTGGTCCTTAGCTTGATAGTTGGTGCCGAAGTCCAAATCTCCCTGGTAGGGGGAAAGGGCCACCATAGCATCGACGCGCACGGGGGAGGTGCGCTGTTTGCCTCCTTTCGCATCCATATAGCCGAAGAGATCATCGTCGATGTAGGTTTCGGGGTCACTACTGGTAGTGGAGGGAGCTTTTCCATCCCCCTTAGTGACCTCGCTGATGGCTTCGCCCATCTCTTCCAGTCGGTCGCGCAGGGCACGCCGCAGTGCTTGGGCACTCATGTAGGGTAATTGCCGACCATCGGCCAGCGTGATTTTTTTGATGGGGTTGATGTTGTCAACGTCCTTATCGGCCCCGTTGAGGGAGGCGAAAGAAACCTTGGCGAGAAAGGTAAGCGTGATGCTATTCGTAGCGGGCATGCGTTAAGCGTTTTCTGGGGTAGAGGATTTAGAGGATAGGTTACTGTTGAGTACGTTGAGCGCGCCGATGGTAGCGAGCAACTTGGCTTTACGGAAATTGGTGTCATCAATGCGGTTCACGAAGAGTTCCCGGCTAACCGAGCGCTCGTACCGTAGTTGGATGCGTTTGATCGCCTCAAGGAAATCCTCGTAGGTGCGACTTTTGTCCAGATCGATGATGTATTTCCGTCCTGACTTGGCGACTTCACGCGGGGAGCTACCGCCGTCACCGCTGTCCATGATGGCCATACCGATTTGGGTGCCCAGCTTGTAGGCGAGTTCGTGGAAGTCTTTTTCTTCCTGGGGGTGATTATTCATTGGTCCGAATTCATTGAACTTGAGAAGTTTGGTAAGTTGGTCCCAGCGTTTATAGCCGAGGTCTTTATTGTTTCCGGTGAGTAGATGGGCGAATCCGCCCAGATAGATCGCTTTGAGTTCCGCCACGAAAGTTTGTCCGACCATGAGCCGCTTCAGCACCGCCTCCCGGGGTAGCCGCTCCTTCGCCCAGTCCCGCTCCTTACCGGGCAGGTGAATACGGAGACTAGCCAGCACCTGCCCCCAGTCGATCCCGGCCCGCTCGGCGGCCACGATGTAGCGGCGGACGTAAGCGAAGTGGTTGAAGGCGGTAAAGGTATTCGGACGCATAGTGCCGGCAAACTTGTCAGCCCGCAGTAAGTACAGATTGATGTGTTCTTCGTCCTCGGCGTACTTCAGCTTCCCCGACCGGTCCGTCGCTACGTCATAAAGCGCCTGGGAGAACGTATAAATCAACTGAAACAGCACCTCATTGGGATGTACGAAGTCGCCCCCCTTCAACTGGGCTCCCTTCCTCCCGCCCAGGGATAGGGCAGCTAAATTGATGTTATTTAGATGGTTCGCCTCCTGTTTCGCTCCTGCTTCCAGATAGACTTTATTCTGTACCTGACCGTAGATGTTGAAGAGGGATCCCAGGCGGGGATGGTCGTAGAAGTAGCAATAAAGGGTATCCAGCCCCCCAACATATCGATAGAGTGCTAAGACGGGGGCGAACCGGACTGCATAAAGCGCTTTCCAGCCAATCTTATCGCCTTTCCGGCTCAGGTTGGACATAAAGTTGGTCAGTCCAGCGGTTGTCGGGCTAACGCAATCCGCTGATTGTAGCCGTTTGAATCCTTCGCCCGTTAACGGGCAGATGTTTTTGCCTGGCTCCAGGTCTGCTTCTGTCAGTTTCAGGCGGGTGATCTTGGCGTAGGGCTCATTGACGTAGAGTTGCTGACCGAGTTTCAAGCCTTTTTCCTCAAAGTGCTCGGTATAGCGCCGCAATAGCAACTGACCGAAGGCGTCGTCCTCCTTGATGGCCTTCCGCCGTATGGTGTTGGCTTCGTTCGGCGTCTTTCCTGCCGCATCGTTAGTCAGCAATGCCCCGAAACCGTACGTCTTCATCTTAGGAAATGCATGGAACTCGTCCGTTTCCGGCTCGTACCAGTAGTTGGTCATCTTGTCCAGCGCATCCTTTGTACTGCTGTTGTAGTAGCGGTGGCCCATCACCATATAGAGCCGGTTCAGTAGCTCCAACGGTTCTTCCGCTTCAATCCAGAGCGAATTGCCCTCGAATCCCCAATCGCGGTCGCGCTCCAAGCCTAAGGGTGGTAGGGCGGGCGTTACGTTTTGCCGCCACAGATCATAGTTCGTCAGGGTTACCGCGATGCCTACGATGCCGGCGTTGAGGTAGACGTTGCCCGTATGTTTAAACGTAATTCTGGTCATGATCTCAAAATGAAAACTTTGAAATAGCAAATTGCTTTTTTACAAAGTACTTATACTCCTGAGCGGCATTTGGCCGATTCCAAAAGCGCCCGAAAGATAAAATAGCGTAAGCACTTGGCTGCCTTTTACACTTGGGAGCTATGAGCGCAGTAAATTGGTAAATCTGTATGGATAAATTCGACGAAATCCCCGCCGCCATACAAGCCAGCGACCTCCTGGAGCAGATTGCCCGGGTCAATCGCATGATTGCTCTGCACGAAGGCAATGACTTCATGCGCCAGCAGTATGAGGACCTCCAACAAGACTTCCTCAACCAGCTCAACGAAGTCCTCCGCGGCTTCCAGCTAAAGCCTACGGAGATCGCCGTGTAAACAGGTAGCGGAAACTGTAGTAATCCATTCATGCCCCAAACTTCGGCCTAAGCCTACCCACGAAACGCGGGTGACCCCTCAGCAATTCCCAAATTTTTGGTGGACGGCTTGGGTGATCTCCCGTAGATGCTGGCGGAGCGGATCTGGCCCGTGCACCTCGACGCCCCGCCAATTAGCTAGGATGAAGGCGGTCAGTCCGATGAACTTGGCATTCACCCGCCCCTGAAAATCATAGGTGTTCGGTTGCTTGCCCGGCCGGGTGTGCTGACGGGCCGGGGGGTGGCGCTCGATGAGGTCGTTATAGGCACCGACGTCCAGTGTCAGGCGGACGAGCTCGGTGCGGTCCATGACGATGTTGAAGGCGTCGGCCGCGCGGTAGTAATGCTCCTGCTCACACATCCAGGGCTCTTCGAGGAGTCGGATGCGTTCTATACGTGAAAGGAGGAAAAAGGAGGTCCGGCGTTTACCGGGCTCCACATCGTAAGCACGCAGCATGCCCCGCTCGGGCTCGACCCCGAATATTTCCACCTTGCGGTCGCGCACATCGTTACTGCTCCGGCTGCGGTAACCGACCAGCAGGGCGCGGCGTTTTTCCCGCATAGCCTGCTCGGCGTCGCTGATCTTTTCGAGTTCGGGTTGGCGCAGGGCTTCCAGGCCGAGTTGCTGGTAGTCGTAGAGGGACTCGAGCTTGTTGTACAACTGGGTGGCTTCGGCGGTCGGTAGCTGGTCCAGCAATCCCCTGATCCGCGCTTTATCACTTTCAGAAAGCGGAGCCAGATATTCCAATTCCCGAAAGCCCCGCTGGTGGGGGACGACGTAGTAACGGTTGTGCTCGTCGAACGAGATGTCGAGGCCGGCGGCGCGCAGGTTGTTGAGGTAACCGGTAACGGTATCCAGTTTTGCTACGTTGAGGAAACCCGCTAATTCGGCCCGGGTGTGGCGCCGGGGGGCGGCCAGGAGTTTCAGTAAGAGGCGGACGGCATTGGTGGTGGGCGTGGGCATTGGCGTGCGTAAATATGAGAAAATCTGGGGGAGGCTCGGCGTACACCGCCTCGACCGGCACCGAACTTCGCCCCGGCGATTCCCGTTTCCAAGGTTGCCGTTGTCGGATCGCCGCCTACCCCATGATCAAAAAACTTTTCCGCTGGTCTGTCGTGCTGCTGGGCCTGCTCGTGCTCGTAGCCGTGGGCGCGGTCATCACCTTCGATCGTTACCTCGCCTCCGAAGAAGATAAGCGGCTACACGACATCTTCCCGACGGCCGGCCTGGAGGTGACGATCCGCAAGGCCGACTACCGTTTCTGGAGCACCTTCCCGCGGCTGACGATCGAGCTGGACAGCTTCGTGATGCGGGATACCAGCCATCACCTGGGCCAGCCACCCGTCATTACCGCCGGCCGGCTGACGGCGGAAGTCTCCCTGGGAAAATACCTGCGCGATACCCTGGAGTTTCGCGAACTGACCCTCCACCACGGGACTTTCCACCTGGTTGCCGACTCCCTGGATCAGTACAATTTCGGGGAACTGCTTGCACCCGCGCCCCGCCGCCCTACCCCTGATTCCGCTACGGCAAGCTCGGCCCTGCAGTTTCACTGGGATGGCATACTGGTCGACCTGGAGGATATCGATCTGACCTACATCCGCCCCTCCCGCAATAAACGAATGCGGCTGCACGTGGACTCGATTCGCGCTACCGGCAGACGTGGCCCCGACGAAAGCGTCGATCTGGCCGGGCAGCTGGCCCTGCGGGTGGGAGAACTGACCTTCAACACCGAAAAAGGGCCCTACCTGGCCGATACCCGGCTGATGGGGCCGGTGAGCGTGCGTGCTTTTCCCGATTCGGTCGTCGTGGCGCCCACCGAACTTGCGATCGGCCCGCAGACCTTCGCCGTTAGCGCCCACTTCGATCGCCGCCCGGATAGCAGTAGCCACATCTACCTAGCCAACGATTCAACGGACTTCCGGCTCACCCGCCCCCTGCTCCATACCGATCTGCAGCAGAAACTGGCGGACTACGACGTAGAGGGAAAGTTCGCCGTACGCGCCGACATCGAAACGGGGATGGTGGCCGGTGAAAATACCAAAGTCACCCTGGACTTCGCGCTCGAGGATCGGGACATCAGGCTGCAACGCCACCGCTTTTCGCGGGTCACTACCCACGGGCGGCTGGTCAACCGCCTGGCGGAGGAGGAGGGCGGTATACCCGGGAGCCGCAAAAACCTGCGCATTGCCACCTACGCCATCACGGGCTACCTGAACGGCATCCGGATGGAGGCCGACTCGGCCATCGTGCGGGACTTCGAGGGGGACACCCGCATCGAGACGCGGTTAGTCGCGACGGGGCCGGCCCGGGCGATCAGCCGGCAGCTGGGGAATACCGACTTCTTCTTTACGGGGGGGCGCTTTCGGCTGGAAAACGAGCTGAATGCCTCCCTGATGTCGCAGACCGACATGATCAACCAGAGCCAGGCCCGTCTCCTCCTGCGCGACGTGGGGGTGAACTACGCGCCGGCCGGGGTGACCTTCCCCTTCGAGCGTATCGAGCTGACCAAGTGGGAGGAGGATGTGCGCTTCCGGGTGAACAGCGACCGGCTACCCTCCGGATTCACCTTCGCCCTGGCTGGCCGGATCGACAACCTCACCCCCCTGTTGCTGGACGTACCGGGCGGGCGGGTGAACGCGGACGTAGCCCTGACCGCCCCGCGTATCGACTGGACCGACCTGCTGACCTTCTTCGGGCAGGACGGCTACTTTGTCGGGGAGGAAACGGAGGCCGCCACCGATACCCCGAGCGCCGCCGAGGAAAGGCTGGCCCTACGCCGGGCGCTACTGGGACTGAACAACACCTTCCACCCCGCTATCGAAGCTCGCTTTGACACGGTGGCCTACTACGACGTTTTCACCCTGCACGACTTCGCGACGGGGCTGCACTTCGAGCGGGATACGCTGGTGCTGGAGGAAACCTCCTTCGACTGGGCGGGCAGCGCGCTGAGCTTCGGGGCGCGGCTGGGGCTGAACGAGGGGCCGCGGACACCCTTCCGGGTCAATGCCGAGGCCGAGAACCTGGACCTGAACCGGCTGCGCCCTTCCCTGGATTACTTCGGGCTGCAGTTGCCCGAGGAGCTCGATTCCCTACCCAGTGACCTCCGTATCCGCTTCGACCACCGGGGGAGGCTGGACGATGAGATCGGCATCCTGCCGGGTTACAACAGCGGGCGGCTGCTCTTCGACGATGGCCGCAGCGATCTCTTCACCGGTGACCTGGCCTACCGACCGGGCCCCGACGGGCTGGAGACCCAACTCCGGCTAAGCGGCGACCCCCAGATCGTAAACGTGCTCTTCGGGGCCGAGAACTACTTCTTCGGTACGGGTTCCTTCGCGATCAACCTGCGCACGGTCGGTGCCCCGGCTAATGTGCGTGAACTGCTGGCCAACGGGGAACTGCACCTGCGCATCGACAGCACGCGGATCACCTACCGGCCGGGGGACGTCTTCGTGCCCGTGCGGCGCTTCGTGGTGGACGTGGAGGACGAGCGGGCCAACTACCAGATTCACCTGCTGACCGAGCCGTCCGAGCGTTCCGTCCACATCCGGGGCGGACTGGACCGACTGTCCGGATTTCTCTTTCCCGACCAGGTCGCGCAGCGCTTCCGCGTCGAAACGGAAGTGCGCGCCTCCGTCCTGAGCTGGGACGACCTGAACAATATCATCCAGCGGCAGCAGCAAGTCGAACTACCCGGCGGGGGCGGGCCGGATACCACCACCTCGATGCGGGAATTTCTCTCGGCGACCAGTGGCCTGCTGGGTTCCTTCCGGCCCGACCTCAGCCTGCAGGTCGATACCTTTCTGATCGGCGAGTTGACCCCCATTACCGACCTGCACGCGGGCTTACGTATGCGCGACTCCACCCAACTGGTGCTGGAGCGTTCAGGCTTTCGTCTGGGCACGGGCCGCATGGAACTGGCTGCCACCTACCGGCTGGATAACCGGGCCTATTCTCCCTTCGGGGCCCAGCTCACCATCGATAGCCTGGACCTGGAGCAGCTCATCGCGGAACTGCGCGGACTGGACATCGAGCTGCCCGAACAGATGGGTGAGGTGGCGGGGCTGATCTCGGTAAAGGGTACCCTAAGGGGCATGATGAACGAGCGCAACGAGCAAATCCTGTACGACAGCCTGAGCGGTCGGTTGCAGTACCGGCTCGGGGAGTTCGCGCTCACGGACTGGCCGGCACTGGTGGCGCTCGGGCGCAAGGCGCGGATGCGGAAAGGACGGATGGCCGAGCTGCGTTTTGCTCCGCTGGCGGGAGATTTGCTGATCCGGCAGGGTCGTCTGCGTCTTCCCCGTACGGAAATTCAGTCGACCGGGGTACAGCTCTTCGTGGAGGGAAGCTACCATCCGCAATGGGGTCCCGACCTGCTCGTGAGCCTGCCGCTGCGCAACATCGGCCGGGGCATCCTGAACGCCCCCCCACCGCCGACCGGCTACGCCCTATCGGGTTGGAAGGTTTACCTGGTAGCTACGGCCGATGAGGCAGGGGCGACGAAGACTAAATTCCGGCTCGGCAAGCGGCGGTACTTCCGCGACCACGGCCGGCTGGAAGAGCTGCGGGAACTGAAAAAGCGGTGGCGGGCCGAACGGAAGGCGGAACGGCGGGCGCGGCGCTGACTACTCTTCGGCCCGGGCGGCCAGTTCGTTCCGCAGCCTGCGCACCCGGTTGGCCATCATGCCCCGTTCCAGGGTGATCAGGTCCAGCTGCGCCTCGGCGGCGGACGGGTTACCCAGTTTGAGTTCGGCCAGCGCCAGATAAAAGCGGATTTCCCCTTCCCGCAGCGGGTAGGCTTCGGCAGTGAGCAGATCGGTCAGGATGGTACGGGCTTCTTCGGGTCGGCCGGCCCCAACGGCGGCGACCCCGGCGTAGATCAGGTTGACGCTATCGATGCTGCCTTCCGCGACGCCCTCCACGAGTAGGGGGAAGGCGCGTGCGTACTGCTGCTGGTCGTAGGCGGAGAGCCCCTGCTGACCGGCCTCGCCCGGGCCCAGGCGCTGTTCGTCGCGGGGCAGCCAGGCGAAGTTGGATTCAGCCAGTTGTTCTTCCGCATTCGGCGACTGTAGCAGGAACCATCCGGCCAGGAGGAGGAACAGGACGCCGGCAGCCAGACTCAGCCAGACGAGGGGCAGGGAGCGGCGGGCGGCCCCGACGGGGGGCAGTTGCTGTTCCAGTTCCCGGAAGTGCCGGCGCAGGCGTTCGTCCTCCTCCCGGTCGGCGGGGTCCGGGCGCAGGCCGTGGCGGTAGACTGCTTCCCAGGCGGCTACCTGAGCGGCTAGCTGGGGCTGGTCGCGCAATTCTTCCCGGAAGCGTGCCATTTCCTCAGGGGGCATGTCTCCCCCGTAGTAGGCCTCGATGCGGGCCAGCAGGTCAGGGGGGATGTCGCCCGCTTCGTTCATATGGGTTTCGAGCTTTTGGTGATGCCGTAAAGGGCCCGTAGGCGGAGCATGCATTTGGCTTTATTGTTTTTGGCGGAGGCCGCATTCTTGTACCCGAGGAGTTCGGCGATGGCTTTCCAGTCCAGCTCCAGGAAGTAGAAGTGTACGATCAACTGCCGGCAGCGAGGGCCAAGCTCCCGCAGCCGGCCGTACAACAACTGGCGTACCCGTTCGGGTTCACCGTCGTCGGCCGTTTCCACCAGGGGCGGGGGCAACGTCCCCGGTTCCCGGTAATCCACTCTGTTATTCCGCAGGTACTTTAAATAGAGGTTTCGGGCGATAGCGTTGAGGTAAGTGTCCAGCCGGGCGGAAAACTCGGTGAGCCTCCCGCTCCGGGCGTTGCGGACCAGTACGATCAATGCTTCGGTAAAAAATTCCGCCGCCAGTTCCTGTCGGTTCGGGGTGTCGCGATTGATCACCCGAGCCAGCAAGTACCGGAGGCAGGGTTGCCGGTATTTTTGGTATACCCGATCCAGCACCGATGTGTCACCGCTGCGGAGGGCTTCCAATATGGTTGCGTCACTAATGTCGTTCACCTATCTATACCTGGGGATGCGAATGGTAACCCAAGTTATGACATAATTTATAATTGTAGATATGTCACCTGCCCGAACGGGGCGGCGGGGTCAACATCCACGGACCGGATGTACTAATGGCTTCGGGCCCGGTTTTCGGGTCCGATAGCGTATCGGAATGGAGTATCGGGGTAGGGAGCGGAGAGGTACAAGGGCGGCTTTCCCCGGCCGGGCTTTCGCTTTCCGAATGCCATCGGTTTTTCCGGCTTCTGAGAAAATCCGTTCCCAAGGGTTACCGGGGCGGCCCTAAAGGCACCAATGGGTCAGACACTATGCACACCTTATGTTCCGATCCACCGTACTCGTTCTCACCTTACTGTTCACCACCCTGGTATATTCCCAGAGCTACCCCGGGCTCAACGTCGACAACTTCGCCGGCGTCCACGGGCTGTTGCTGAACCCGGCCAACGCCGCCGCCACCCGGACCGGCTTCGAGCTCAACCTGCTTTCCGTATCCGTGGCCGGAAATTCCGATTACGGCCGTTTCGCCGGCATCCAGGTACGGGACGCCATCTCCGAAGAAGATTACGGCTCGGTCATCGACCGGCGGAGTCTTTCGGATGCCAACCGGCTATTCGCCGAGGCGGACGTACTGGGGCCGTCCATCCTCATCGGTTTAGGCAAGCGGTCCGGCCTGGCGGTCATCACCCGTTTGCGGAGCTCCTACGCCACCCAGCAACTGAGCGGTGGGCTCTTCGAAGGAGTATATGATTCCTTCGAATCCTTGCCTGATTTCGCCTTCTCCGGCCGCGACCACCGCAGTACCCTCCACAGTTGGGGGGAGGTAATGGTGACCTTCGGCACGACCCTGATCGACCGGGAACGCTTCGTACTGAAATTCGGAGCTTCGTATAAGGCCCTACGCGGGCTGGGTGCCGTGTATACCTACGGGGAGCAACTGGAAGGCGCCTATTCCCGGCAGGAGGAGCGGGTGAGCGTAACCGGCGACCTGACCTATGGCCGTACCCCCGACTTTTATCTCAACGGGATCGACGGGGAAACTTTCAGTAATCCGGCCGGGGGGAGTGGCTTCGATGCCGGACTGGTCCTGCTCTGGCGGCCCGACCAGGCCCGGGACGCCCGTAGCCTCAACCGGCCCTACCGGCTGAAACTGGCCGCCTCCCTGGTCGATCTGGGCCGGATTACCTACGACAACGCGACGGAAACCGCCTACACGCTCACCGGTACCGTAGCCGCCGAAGACATCGAGGATGCCGAGGGCGTCGTGGAGGACGTACTGGACGATAACTTCCCGGGAACCACCAGCCGCACCGACGTGCAGGTGAGCCTGCCTACCGCCCTCCACCTGCTGGTCGACTTCCGGATGGTGGGGCCGCTGTACGCCAGCGCGACCTTCTCCTCCCCCATTCCGGCTACCAAACCCGTCGCGGGCACCCAGATTCCGACCGCCGTCACCATCTCGCCCCGGCTGGAAACCAAGTCGCTCAGCCTGCACCTGCCCGTCACCTTCCGGGAGGGGCAGGGCGCGGCGGTCGGGGCCGGCGTGCGTTTCGGGATGCTCACCATCGGCTCGGGCTCCCTGATCAGCCACGTACTGGGCGGCGGCGCGCAGGGGGTGGATGTGTTCACGGCCCTCAAACTTCCCTTTCCCCGCAGGCAACGCACACCAAAGGGCAGTATCGCCCCGGTGGAAGCGGGACAGTAGGCCGCATTCTACCCATATGGGTGGGAGAGGGTCGCCTGGCGGAACCTACCTTTGCGGCAGCAACGACTACGGCCACCACGCTAGCCGGTTTCGACCGGGGTGGCTCCGTTCTACTGCGAAAGATCAGTAGGTTGCGGCTACTAAATAGACACGTTGAACTCGACCCTTTGATGACAAATTGCCTCCGACCTTCCGGAGGCAATTTTTTTTGCCGCCCCCGGCCGACTCATTAACTTCGGGTTCACTTCGAACCCTTCCCCATGACCGACGCGCCCGCCCGTATCCTCATCGTCGAGGACGAGCTCCTCGTAGCCAGCGAGATCGAGCGCACCCTCACCAGACTCGGCTACCGGATCGCCGGAAAGGCCCGCGATGCCGAGAGCGCCCTGGCCCTGTTGGAGAAGGGGACGGTGGACCTGGCCCTGCTCGACCTCAATCTGCACGGGCCGCGGGACGGGGTCGACCTGGCCCGCCTGATCCGCCAGCGCCACCACTTCCCCATCGTCTTCCTGACGGCCTACTGCGACCGGCAGACCCTGGATCGGCTCAAGGACACCCGCCCGGACGGCTACATCGTCAAGCCCTTCAACCACGGGGAACTCCTGAGCGCCATCGAACTGGCGCTGCATAATTTTCATTCCGCCGCCCCACCCAACGGTTTTCCCGACCGGGACCGGCTCAACGCGGCCCTGGACGAGGAACTTACCGAGCGGGAATACGACGTACTGCGGCTGTTCGACCATGGCCTGACCTACCGCGAGGTCGGCGACCGGCTCTGCATCAGCACGAATACCGTCAAATACTATCAGAAGGCCATTTTTCAGAAAATGGGCGTATCCAGCCGTCACGAAGCCCTACGGACCGCCAGTACCCTGGGAACGTGAGGGGCCGGCTTTTGGGGCTGTTTTTTCTGCTTGCCGGTTGGTATTGCACCTGCGTCCGCGCCCAAGTGGTGGATACCCTCTACCTGGATCATGAGCTCAGCCTACTCACCCGAGTGGAGGAGCCCCGCCGGGTGGTGACGGGTATCGATAGCCTGCTCTACCGATATCCTGACCTGGACAGCGGCCGCCTCGTCCGTGCCCTCCTTCTGCGGGCCGATGCCTGGCACGAACTGACCGAGCGCCACCTGGCCCTGCCCGACTACGCCACCGTCTACGCGTACGCCCGCCGAACGGGGGATAGCCTACTGCGCGCCCGTACCGCCCGGCTGCTCGGCGTCGCCCACTCGACCCTCGGCAACTTGTCGGAGTCCCAGCGCTACTTGCTGGAGGCCACCGAACTGTACGGGCGGATCGGCAGCGAAATGAACCGCACTGACGTCCTCAGCGACCTGGCGGTAATGTATACCGATCTGGGGCGCGACTCCCTGGCCGTGGCGGCCTACCGGGAGGCAATGGAGAGTTACCGGACGCTGGCGGACACCGCCGGTCAATCGATGATACTCATCAACCTCGCGTTGCACTACATCGAGAACGAGGCGGCCGCCCGGGCGGAGCCCTACCTGCTCGAACAGGGCCGGCTGGATTCCCTGCGTGGTAACCGGGAGGCGCTCTCCTACCACTACGACTTGCTGGCGGTGGTGCGCCGGGAAATGGGAAATCCGGAGGAAGCGCTGCGACTCAGCCGGCGCGGACTGGAACTGCGCCGGGAGCTCGGCAACGTCCACCTGACCGTCGAGAGCCGCTTCACGGTGGCGGAATGCCTGCACGCCCTGGGCCGCAACGCCGAGGCCCGCGAACATGCCCTGGCCGTCCTTGACTATGGCCGGCGGTACGACGGACTCCACCAGCAAGCCAACGCCCTCGAACTCCTGGCCAAGACCACCGAAGGCAGCGGCGACTACCGACGGGCGCTGGCCTACCACCGGGACTACAAAGAGATGATGGACTCCATCTACCGGATGGAACAACTACGGGAGATCGCGATCCGGAACTCCCTCTACCAACGGTCGCAGCAGGAGGCGGAGATCGCCCGACTCGACCGGCTCACCGCCGCCAGTACGGCCAAACTGCTGCGCCGCAATACCGCCCTGGTCGCAGCCCTGATCGGGCTGATCCTGCTTTCCGTCTTTACCGGGACCGTCCTCTGGCTCCTGGGCCGGATTCGGGCGCAGAAGGCCGGACTACAGTCCCTGAACGACCAGAAGGAACTGTTGCTGCGGGAAGTCCACCACCGGGTGAAGAACAACCTGCAGACGATCAGCAGCCTGCTTTCCCTCCAGAGCGACTATATCGAGGACCCGGCCGCCCTGGAGGCCATGGAACGCGGGCGGCAGCGGGTGCGCTCCATGGCCATCATCCACCAAAAGCTCTACCTGCGCGACTCCGGTGAGCCCGACCTGAGTGCCCGCACCTACCTGGAACAGCTACTGGAAGAACTGCTTGACAGCCTGAGCGCCCCCGACCAGGGAATCGAGCTGAATACCCGGCTGGAGGACATCCGCCTGGACGTCGATCGCCTGATCAGCCTGGGCCTCATAGTCAACGAGGCCGTGACCAACTCCATAAAACACGCCTTCGCCGGCCGCCGCTCGGGTACCCTTGAAGTCGACCTGCGGCGGGAGGGGCGGGATGTTCTCCTTCGCATCGCCGACAACGGCAGCGGCACGACCGAGAGTCAGGTGACCCAGGCCAACACCTTCGGCAGCTTCCTCATCCGCACCTTCGCCGAGCAGCTGAATGGGACGGTGTGGATCGACGGGCGGCGGGGGACGGAGGTCGTGTTGCGGTTTCCGGTTTGAGGGGGGCGGCGGGGCGCGGGTGTGGGGGGGATGGGGTAATTTAGGGTTAACACCCAGTCTCAAACGATGGTAATTTCTTTACACTTTCCCATTCGGTTAGCTATTACGATGCTGACTTGGATGGTTTTCTTCAGCGCCTGCGGACCGGCTACCGAGCCCCTCCCCCCTCCCGCTCCCCTGACGGCTTACGAGCAGGACTTCCAAGACAGTTTGTCAGCAATGACCCAGGATTACGCCGAGTTACAGCTCTGGGAGGCGTTGGCGAGCGCGCGGCGGTTGCGGGCGCGAATGGAGGCGGGGCCGGATACGATGCGGGGGGCCTTGCGGGCGGAGGTGTATCAGTATTTGGGGATGGTGCATTTTGATCGAATGGTACATATTGACTCAGTCGCTACTTATACCGCTTGGGCAGAAAATCTACTCGGAATAAATCCTTCGCTTGACATGCAGGGGCGGCAATTGCTTTGTCGTGCGCTCACCCACGCTACCCGTTGGGAATGGCTTGACATGGAACTTACTGCCTATTACGGAACGGAACTGTTGCGGTCTAACCAGCTCACCGACTTAGCTATATATCCGCAACTACTATTGACCAGGGCAATCGCAAGGAAAAAGCATGCCGATACGCATCTGAAGGGAGCGGTACAGCAAGCGGCCTATCAACAAAGTAAGGAATTGATGGAGCTGGCTCTCGACCAATTTCAGGCGCAATCCTCTCTTCGCGAATGGCAGGCGTTTGAAGAGTACGTGATTCTACAAACCAGGTTAGACGATAGCGATTGGACTGCCGAGCGCATTCGTAGCGAACTGGTGGGATCGGAAAGACAGTCCAGTTACGCGCTACCGGATCGCGTCTTTGGGTACTGGCATAACCGCTTCAAATTGGAGGACCGGGCAGTTATGCACTACCGCAATTTGGCTAAATCAGCCGATACCATATTCACTAACCAGCAGTTGCTGGAAGCAAACTACATCCTACGCCGCGACGCAGCCAGGAAACAACGGTATGAGCAGGCTATTTTCATCCTTTCCAATGAGATGAGAAGGATGGGCTGTTGCGCTTCCACATCAGTCCCCGAAGAAGTAAGCCCGATAGCTCAGTGCTTGGAAAAAGCATACTGTACCACCTATATGGGCACCCTCGCTAAAATGCATTTTGGACTGTACCAGCGGGACGGGGACGGGGTGCATCTCAAAGAAGCCAGTCGGCTGGTTATGCGTGCGCTGAATCAATTCGACGAGGCCTACACGGAGGCCAAAGAAGAAGGAGCGCTTAACAATCTGTTCGAAATGGGAAGCCGGGTACTGGATGCGGCTATGGAGATCACCTACGCGCGGGCACGGGAGCGACCCACGCCAGAGCACCTTCAGGATGTATTCCTGGCCATGGAGCAGGGTAAAATGCTACTGCTGCTACGGGAGGCCAGTAGCCGGGAAAAATCACCGGAAAAGCTCGCCAAACGCAAGCAAGTGAAGGAACAGCTCGATCGATTCCGGCGGACGTATTCCGACCACGGCGAGCTGCCCCTGGCCGATTTGTTGAAATACCAAGCGTTAAGCCGTAGATACGATCAGCTGCGTCTCCGCCCGGATTCCGAAATACCGCCCCCTGAGGAGCCCGGGCGCAGGCTGACCGCCAACCTGGATATCCGGCCCCGACTATCAGAATCCCCGGTAGCCGGTCAGGCTATCTTCGAGCTCACCGATGCGGGAGACCGAACGTATGCATACTACCGCGATGCCGATACCGTATGTACGTTCCTGGTTTCAGAAGATTTGGATAGCCTTACAGAGCAATTCACCTCCTTACTGACAAGTGGAGCTTCGGACATACATCGCTACGTTACCGTAGCTACCGATCTATACCTAGGTCTCTTGGGACCGGTAGCGGATCACGCGCTGAAAAATCAGGAATTGCTGTTCGTACCCAGTATCCGGACATCCGGCCTGCCGATTGCCGCCCTGACGGTAGCCGCTACCGACACCACTACCTCCTTCTCGGAACTGGATTACGTCATCGACCACCTGGACGTGCGCTACCTGCCAAGTTACCGGATGGAAACCAACCGAACCGCCTGGCGGAAGGAGCGAACCGACCAGAAACTAAATATCGGAGTATGGACTCACGCTCAGTTACAGGCTTACCTAGGCGGTCTAGGGGACCGATTAGTCCGGCAGGGTACGGCGAGGAGCGCGCACTTCCGGGGCGAATCCAGTAACAAGGCGACCTTCGTAACGCAAGCACCCGACTTTTCCATCATCCATCTTTCCGCCCATGCGTTCAGTAATCCCGAGCAGTTGCACCAGAATTACCTGCTACTCAATACCGGCGATAGCCTACGGGGTACGGCCGTAGCGGCGATGACGCTTCCGGCCCGACTGGTCGTACTGGCCGCCTGCTCAACCGCGAAGGGCTACGCCCGCCCCGGGGAGGGCAACCTGAGCCTGTTGCGCAGTTTTTATTTAGCGGGCGTACCGGATGTGGTGTCTTCCATCTACGACCTGCCGGCCAGCGCAACGGCGACGATACTGGATGCTTTTTATACCTCATACTTCAAGGAACCGAATTCCGCGCGGGCCCTGAATGGTGCTTGCCGGCTGGCTCGCCGGGGTGAGTTTGGTAGCCGCTATACCCACCCGGGGTACTGGGCGGGTTTGGTTGCGGGTTAGCCGGCGCAGAGATAGAGTCGATCTGCATCGGCGATGAATATACCGGCCTGTTCCATAGGGTGGAGAACATCATTTAGCATAAGGTCCTGGCTTGCGGGAGTCTTTAAAATTATGTCCATATCGTCATACTGTTCTTCTTCGATAGGAGTCCAAAAAATAGTTCCCGTAGGGATAAAGCAGGGGACCATCCTAACCGTGTGCTCGCTATCGGGACGGTCTTTAAAGAACTTCAACTCAGCTAGCTGACTTTTGAATTTGCTGAACTGCAAGTAGAAAGAGTAGTCCCATTCAACTGCGAAATATTGTAATGGCGCAGTCGCGACCTCTACGAGATTAGTATGCACAGAACTACTACAACTTACAGGCCCATTCGTACAGCTGCTACTGAGTGAAGTCGGGATCGGTTCTCGATCGATCCCGTCCATTGGGGGTATGATATGCGCGGCTAACTGTAACCAGGCAAATTGCGCTTCAGCATCGCCGTCGAAATTGACTAGGGCAGCATCCTCCACTGACTGATTGCCCCAGTAAATTGCATCATCAGCGAGTGAAGTTATCCTCCGCATGCCGCGCGGCACCATAAGGTCAAATAATTGTATGGATGCCTTCGTAGATGCAGTCCCCTCACCGAATAGTGGGATATAGACATAATCATCTGATTGGTCAGGCCGTGCACTAGGGAGAGCCACCAGATTATTGTAGACAGAGGCTAGCCCCCGAAAAGCGGCTTGATTGACTCTGGGGTTGACATCACCCAGCTGTAGCTCAGTATTAAATCTTTTAATGTGATGAAGTACCTTTAACATATTCAAGTTTTTTAGAAGGCTTATGAAATTTCTAATTCAGCTGCAAAATAGCTGAATTTCCCCCACCGCATAGCTCTCGTTTTGCGCAAATATTTTCTCTGCGTCCGTCCAAGTGATCCAGAATGAGCCCTCCGGCTGATCGTAACGGGTAGTCCCGCCAATAGCACGCTCCGAGCCAAGGGAATCGCAAACCAATAGGCCAGCATGCTCGGACAGCTCGTCAATTGCTACGATACAAATGCAGTGGTTATACTTATCTTCGATTGGGTAGCAAAATCCGTGTTCGTCGCGCTCTTTAGAAAAGATTATATCCGTACAAGCGACAATTGGATAGCCTAAGTGAATAATTTGTCTGGCATCAGCGTAGGTGCCAACTTGATAAATCTGATTTACCGGGTTTTCCTTCGCAAATTGCTCAAGTAATTCAGGTACCCCCGGGCCCTGTCCACTCACTGAAAATTGACTACCCCAACTCACCGAATTTACATAGTCATATTCCGTAAGATCGAATGGTCCGTACGACTTTCGAAGGATTATACCGTAGAACAAAAGCCAACTCACCGCCCATATACCCATCGTACCCGACCCGCTGAAGTGCCATGTTTCATTCAAGGCTTTGTACGCAATCTCATAACGGCTTCCCCCGTAAATAGGCTCGGCTGCCGCGTATGCCGGAAGACAATCTTCGGTGAATGTTTCTGGCTGAAGCACTAGACGAATCGTCACCGCCAGTGCAAAAGCCTGACCCACACAATCCGGCGCTTCCTGC
>CAZKPE010000026.1:0-27441 GCA_964554545.1 uncultured Lewinella sp. | reverse complement strand
AACACCTCATACATCTCCCGCCAGTCGGTGCCGCTCTCCTGCCGAATGAGTTCAAATAGTGGCGGCACGGGAAAGACCTTATCCTTCACCACCCGCACGTTGTCGTCGATAAATTTAAGCACTTTCGTCTGCGCGCCGCCCGTACAGTGAATGATACCCCCAATACGCTCCCGCGGAAGTTCGTCGAAGAGCCGCTTAAGCACGGGCAGATAGGTACGGGTGGGGCTCAAAACCAACTTGCCCACCGTCACCTCCCGCCCCTCGATTCCGATCGTTTCAGTCAGCGAGCGGCTGCCGGTGTACACCACCGAAGCATCCAGTTCCGGGTCGAAGCTCTCCGGGTATTTCTCGGCATACTGCTTACCGAAAACATCGTGGCGGGCGCTGGTCAGTCCGTTGCTGCCCATGCCGCCGTTGTATTCGTCTTCGTAGGTCGCCTGCCCGTAGCTGGCCAACCCGACGATGACCTGCCCCGGCCGGATGTCGTTCACGATCAACTCCGACTGCCGCAGCCGCGCGAAGGTGGTGTAGCCGACGTCGATGGTGCGGACGATATCCCCGACATCCGCCGTCTCTCCGCCCGTCAGGTGTAGCCCGACGCCGTAGTCGGCCATGCGCTGCCGGAATTTTTCCGCCCCCTGGATGATGGTCTTGAGTACCTGCCCCGGTATTCGGTTCTTATTGCGCCCGATGGTGGAGGAGATCAGAATGTTATCGACCGCACCCACGCAACCCATATCGTCCAGGTTCATGACCAAGCTATCCTGTACGATACCTTCCCAGACGCTCAGATCGCCGGTTTCCCGCCAGTAGAGGTAGGCCAGACTGGTTTTCGTACCTGCGGTGTCGGCGTGCATGATATTGCACCAATCGGCATCGCCGGCCGCAATGTCGGGTAGCACCTTACAGAAGGCACGGGGGAAAAGCCCCTTATCCAGCCCCTCGATGGCCTCGTGTACCTCTGATTTACTGGCGCTCACGCCGCGCTGCTCGTACTTACTACCCATGGCGGCAAAGGTAAGTCACCGCCGCCGCAGGCTGTTGCAGGCCAGCACCGTCAGGCTGAGCAGTACGCCCGGGAATACCGCCAACCACCAGGCCGTGGGGTGGCTCCGGCTCTCCTGCAAAATACTTCCCCAACTCACCTGGTCGGCGGGCACCCCGATCCCCAGGAAACTCAGCATGGACTCCAGCAGCACACTCCCGCCCACCAGGAAGGCCGCCGTCACGGCCACCGGCGCCAGGGCGTTCGGCAGGGCGTGGTGGGTCAGGATGCGCAACTCCCCCACCCCACCGACGCGGGCGGCGCGGATGTAGGGCAGCTCCCGAATCCGCAGTAGCTCGGCGCGGAGGAAACGGGCAATGGCCGTCCACCCCAACAGGCCGATCACCACCACTACGGTCAGTAAGCCGGGTCGGCCGAGGTAGGTCAGCAAGGCCAGCAAAAAAACCAGCCCCGGAATGCTGCCGAAGAGTTCGAGCAGGGTCATCACCACACGGTCGAGGGGTACGGCCACTCGTGTCCGCAATACTGGGATCCATCCCAATACCCTCCCCAGCGTCCAGCCCAGCAGGGCGATCAGGCCCGTGCCCAGCGGGATTGCCCCCCAGGCCGGCAGAGCTACCCCCAGACTGGCGAACAGGTAAACCGCCCCGACCAGTACCGCAGTCACCATCCCAATAACCGGACCGAGGGGTAGCCGCAGCCCGTCGTTGCCGAAGTATCCCGCCACCGCCCCCAGTGGCAGACCGATGGTTAGGGCGATGATCAGGCTCCCCAGCCCCACGACGACCGCCACCCGGCTTCCCGCCACCAGCCCGGCGGCCAGGTCCCGGCCCACGCTGTCCGTGCCCAGCCAGTGTCTGCCACCGTCGGACCCTGGGCTCAGCGGAGGAAGCAAATTCTCCCCACGCTCCTCCCCCAGTCGGCCGGCGCGGTAGCGGATCGGGGGCCAGATCGCCCACTCCATTTCGGTTGCGCTCCAGTCCCGCGTCTCCGGCATGCCCCCGAACACCGGGAAGGTCACCGCCCCCTCCACCCCGGCGACGAGCGGCCGATCGTTGGTCAGCAGACCGGCCAGCAGAGCCACCAGTGCCAGCCCTGACAGATAGACCGTCGCCCAGCGCTTCATCGTCCAGCCGGCTTAGCTAGTCGAACCCGGGGGTCGGCCAGTACGTAAACGACATCAGCCACGATCAGTCCGCCGATCGTCAGCAGCCCGTTCAGCAAGATGACCACGGTCAGCACCGGCCAGTCGCTGGCCAGCGCCGCTTCGTAGAGCAGCATCCCCATTCCGGGAATATTGAAAATTCGCTCGATCAGCACGCTTCCCGCCAGCAGGGCCGGCAGCAGGGTACCCAGCATAGTGATCAGCGGGAAGGAGGCATTCCGAAATACCTGACCCCAGAGCACCTCCCGCCCACTCAGTCCCTGCATGTATGCATTGCTCACGTAGGGCTTGCGTAATTCGATGAGGGCGGCGGAGCGCAGGTGCCGGCTAACGTAGGCCAAACTCGGGTAAACCAGGCAGATCAGCGGCAACACGAGATGACTTAACTGCACGTAGAGCGACTTCCAAAACCCGGCTCCGGGCGGCGGTTCCCCGAAGCCCATGGTCGGAAACCAGTTCATACCGAAGGCGGGCGTAGTGAAGAAATTAGCCAGGAGGGTCGCAACCCAGAAGGAAGGTATCCCGAAGCCCAGAAAGAGAAGCCCCGTCATCCAGCGATCAAAACGGCTACCGGCGTGGTAGGCCATGTACATGCCCAGGGGGATCGCCAGCAAGTAGATAAGCAGCAGGGCCAACCCGTTGAGCAGCACCGTCCGCGGAAAATCAGTCGCGATCTTGGCCGCAACCGGTCGCCGGTCCGCCAGCGACCGCCCCCAACTTCCCCGCACCAGTTCGGCGAGGTAGCGGTGGTAGCGGTTGGGCGTTCCGTACCAAACGAGTCGGGGCACCAGTACACGACCAGGGCGGGCCGTAGCGGTCAGGCGTCGGTAGGCTTCAACAAGGGGGCTTTCCGGTCCCGGCGGCAGACTTCCCATCAACTGCTGGACCGCAGCAGGTTCCGGACGTAGGAGCAACTTTTGGGCTACGGTTCGGACTGCCGGGGGTTGGTCCGGGTCGTACGCACAGAATTGGAGGGTGCGGTAGTAGGCTTGTACGGCGGGCCAGTATCCGTACCGACCGGCCAGCGTCCGCAGGGTGCGCCGGTGCGCCTGGGGGGTGATTCGGTGCAGGGTGTCGGGAAGTCCGCCGTGCAGTACCGAAAAGTAGAAGGGGGGCAAGTCCCGTCCCATTTCTTCGGCCAGTTGCCGGTGCGCGCTCAGATAGGCCCGGGGTGCGCTGACCGCGGCCCGACGGTCGCCGACTCGCAGTCGTCGCTCTACCGGGTCTTCAGGGCCGGTCTCCATGAGCCAGAAGGTGCACAGGGTAAGCAAAAGCAGCCCGAATGGCAGGTAAAGCAACCGGCGAAGGATGTACCTCGTCACGTTTCTCCCTTCCACGATCTTAGCGGCTTCGGCTTACGGTCACCCACTGTCCGGCGACGGTGGCGCGAATGGCCGGATCGTACATCGCCTCCCCTACCTGAGCGGGTAGGTAGTAGCGCCCGGGATAGGTGGCCGTCATCCGGAAACGAAAGGTTTTGGATTCACCGACTGCCAGATCAAAGAAGGTATGCACCCGATCGTCCCGGAAGTCCTGGTAGGCGAAGGCATCCGAAGGGCTACCGGTTTCGTTCAGCCGGGCATTTGAGACCTCCCAGCCGGAGGGTAACGGGGTCGCCAGTGCGAGTTGCCGGTAGTTGCGGCCAGTGGCTCCCGGATGGGTGAGGGTGTAATTGGCGATGAAATCGGTACCGGAGGGCAGATCGGTAACGTCCACGTGCTGTCCATTCAAATTAGTGTATTCGACGCGCAGCCCGAGCTGTCTGCTGATGGTTTGCTCCTGCCCGGCGGCGGGTATACCACTTAGCTGGGTGCTGACATAGAGGGTGGCGCTACCGGTGTTTTTCACGGTATACCGTCCGGCAGCCTCCGTTGGCAACTCAACGAGCTGTATGCCCTGGCTGAGTCCGATCGTAGTGGGGGTGCGGCCTCCGGGGGGAATGACTTCCGCCCGAACGCTCCGTCCGCTCGCGGAGAGTTTGCCGAGTGCCACGAACACGAAAGCGGCTTCCTGGGTGGTCAGGTAGTCCCGGTCACCCACCGCCCGGGCTAGCCGGAGGGCCTGCTCCGCCGCCCGGGCATCCCCCAGTCGCAGGTAGCTTTCCAGGACGACGGCCATATCCCGTAGCTGGCTGCCGAAGGTGTAGCCGAGTTCGCGGTAGCTGGCGTGCCCGGCGGTCGATCCGGCGATCAGTTGGTTCCCTTCCTCCGGCCGGCCGATCAGCCCGTAGGCGGCCGCGAGTTGGTAGCGGGCGGCCACCGGCAGTTTATCCGTCAAGCCACGCAGGCGGTTCATGGCACCGACATCCGCTTGCCCGGCCAGCGCCAGGCCGTAGAGTCGGTAGGCCTGGTCGCGCAGTAGCTGGTCCTCGGAAACATAAAACGCATTCGTCGCTAAATCCCAGGCCGAGGCGGCCGTGCGTTGGAAATCGAGAAGGTTCTGCTTAAGCTGATAGGGCACTCCGAAGCCCGCACGCTCGGCTTCGACCAGGAAATGGAGGGCGTAGCTCGTCGCCCAGGGGTGCACCCGCCGCTGCCCCGGCCAGTAGGCCACCCCGCCGCCGGCCACCGTGAAGCGGCGCAGTTGCTCGATGCCGTCCGCGATGTTGCGGATGCGGCGCGCCTCCTGTTCCGTAGTCAGTTCGAGTAATCCGGGGAGGGTCAGTTGGGCGAAAGCGGCCGAAATCACCTGCTCGGCGCAGCCATAGGGATACCGCAAGAGGTCCTTTAAATGGTGGTCCAGGCCCATGGCCGGTAAGCCCGATAGTTCGGCTACCGCGCTCCGGCTCCCGGGCAGACCGAAGGGATCGTAGTCCACCTCTATCGTCTGACCGGGGGCTACGGCAACGGATTTGACGCGATTCTCCGGCGTATTCGAAGGCCGCACCCGGATCGCTACTTCCTGACTGCTGCTCTCCCCTCCCCCCCGCGCCTCCACGGTCAGGCGGGCGGTACCCGTAGCGGCCCCAACCGTGAGGGGCAGGTAACGCAACTGACTGCCGGCTCCCTCAAATGAAACGGACGCCCCCGAACCCGGCGTCCGGATCAGTCCGCTGGCATCGCTCACGATAATATCGGCTGACCGCAGCCGGTCTTCGGTTGCGAACACATTGACCGGCATGTCGATCCGCTCGTCGGGTGCAAGAATCCGGGGCAGCGTTGGCAGCACCATCAGCGGCTGACGTACTTGTACGCTAGCCTCCGCGCTTCCGTAGGCTTTCTCGTTCAGGGCTACGACCATGACCCGCATGGCCCCCAGGTAGTTGGGCAGGTCGATGGTGTGGGTCCGGCTCCCCCGGCTCAGCCGGAAGGGCCCGAGGTGGCGCACTACCGGCGGAAAGCGGTTGGCAGTGGCGTCTTCGGGGTTGACCACCGTACCGTCACCACCCACGGCCAGTACCCGTCCGAACTCCCCATTCATGCTGGACATGACTTCGTCGTAGATGTCGAAGGTCTCTACCGCCAGGGCTTCCTTGGCAAAAAAATCGCCGTGCAGCTCGGGGGTCCGAAAGTTGGTGAGGCCCAACAGCCCTTCGTCCACCACATTCACGATGTAGGTCATCGGCTTACCATCGGCCTCCCTAACGGTGAGGTCCACGGAGGACCGGGGCCGCCAGCTATCGGCCACTTCAATTTCCGGTTCCAGGCGGGTCGCCGGGTCGGTCACCGAAACGGGAACGACCCCGTAAAGGCGGACCGGGCGGTCATTCGTGGTTTGCTCGTAGGCCTGCAGCAGGGTGACATTCGCGTACACCGTGGGGACCATCCGTGCATCGGTTCGGAAGGTCACCGTGGTCTGCCCCGCTTGGGCCGGCACCCAGAATTGTTCGATACTCCCGACGGCGGTTTCCAGACTCACCAGTAAGCGCCCTCCGGCGCTACTGGGCACGTCGATGCGTACTTCGTCACCGGCCGCCACTGCGTCGCGGTCCGCTCGCAGCCGAAGGAGGGAGGCCGATTCGCGGTCGTCATTCCCCTCCGTCGGGCTTCCGCCGTAGAAATAGGCACCACTACAGTGCCCTCCCTCGTCGCAGGCGCGTAGCAGGTAGCGCCCCCAATCTTCGACACCGATAGCCACGGTGGCCCGCCCGTCGGCCCCGGTCGTCACGGTATAGGTATCGATTGCTTCGGTGTGTTCCCCCGAGCCAAAGCGCGCTACATTATCGTTTCCGTCCTGCCACCAGTAGCGCCATCCTACCCGGTACACACCGATACGGAGGGTACGTCCGGAACTACCCGACCCTTCCGGAGCGACCGCTACCAAATCTACCGTGCCACGGCCTTCCACCGGCAGTGCGTTCTCTCCCCACTCGCTTTCGGGGAGCCGAATGCCGGCGTAAACCCGATAGGGATCGTAGGGAATGCTGCTGCGATTGACGCTGAAGTTGCCCCCCGGCTCGTACACCCGGCTGGTCAGCGCCAGGGAAAGCGGGCCGGGTAACTGGCCTCCGGTCCCGGGCAGGGCGAAGCGGGCCTGCCCGTCAGCACCCAGTGGCTGATCAAAGACGACCTGGGCGGAAGGTTCGTCGAGGGGCCGGGCGGGGTCGGTGAAGGTGTAGCCGGGAAAATTTGGAAAATCCGCTTGACGGATTCCCGCGGTGGACTCCACCCGTGCGCGCAACCCGGCCGCCGGCGCTCCGTACAACCAGCTCGCCGCTATTTGGATCTCCCGGCCGGCCGTTACCGATTCCACTTCGATCGCCAACCGGTTCGGCTTCACCGCTTCTACCATCAGCTGGCGCTGGTAAGTTTGGCCGGCGGCGTTCACCGTGGCCGTCCAGTTTCCCGTTTCATCCGCTACGGAGGTCCCCAGGGGAAGCGAATACAAACCACTGTTACCGAAGGGGCGCACGCTCCTGCGTTCCACGACCCGCCCCCGGGCATCCGCCAGGGTCAACTGGATCGGATAGTTCCGGGGCAGGCGGTCGTCCCGATCCCGGAGCACGAAATGCAGGAAAATGCTATCACCCGGACGCCAGACGCCCCGCTCGGCAAAGAACGCACCGCTGACCCCGGCCGCCGCTGCTTGTCCGTCTACGGCGAAGCGACCGAGGGGCAGGGCATCGTTGCGGTCCAGTTGCAGATAGGCCACATCTTCGCCCGCCGTGGCGCGGATGAAGGCGGGAGGGTCTTCGGTAGTGATCAGTAAGCGGCCTTCTCCGTCCGTACGCCCCCCGCCAAGCCGCCGCTGGTCGTAACTGAATACGGCTACCTCCACGCCCCCCCGCGGCCCCGCGGCCAGCAGGTCAGTGGTGTAGATGAGGGTGGACCGATCGGGGTTCCGCTTGGCAACCAGGCCGAGATTGGAGGACAGTACATTGCGGATCAGGAAGTTCTGACGACCGTAGTAAGCCGGGGAACAGGGGTCTTGCCGCCCCTCCCAGTAGCCGGGTCCGTAAATACTTCCGTAGCTACCGAGTAGGGAAGTATGGTCGGTGAAGCCCGGGGAGAATCGTTCCGTTTCTTCCAGCAGGGAAGCCAGTGTCGGCACGTCCGTCGAATCGCCACAGGCCTCCAGGGTGTGCTCGCGGCCGAAGCCCAGCCGGAGCTGGTACAGGGCACCCCGTTGGTCGGCTACGTAGTCGTCCAGGTCGATGGCGTAGCGGGTCCAGGTATTCGCGGCGGGGCTGCCCCCGAGTTGGTCAAGGGGCAATATGCGGCGCTCCACGGTATGGCCGACGCGCCGGAGGGTCCAGTCCCCGCTGGTTTGCCCGAGTGCTTCTTCCTGCAGGAATTGGAGGACGTTATTCTCCTGAATGCGGAAGATTTCCAGGTAGACGGCGCTTAGCCCGATCGCCTCGAAGGTGTAGTAGCGCTTCCCCCGGTGGGGCATGATGCTGCCATTGCCAACCGTGCGCAGCCCGGGCTTCCCGCCGGACAGGGCCACCTTCCAGCTGACTACCTGACCCAAGGTCGTACCACCTGCTCCCCGCAGGGAAGGATCGAAGCGGAGGGTAATCTCCCGTTCCGCGCCTGATCGGGGATAGACATAGATGTAGTTTCCGTCCACTTCGGTGGTGAAGGGTACCGAAGGGCTCAGATCGATCCGTCCCGCCAGCTCCTGCCCACCGGCCACTGGCCCGCTCATACGTGCGATCAGCCCGGGTCCGTCGCGCTGGGGTTCGACGGAAAGCACCTCGAATGAGCCGGTCGGCGGGATCGTAATGTCCACGGTTCGCTCCGCACCTGCGTACGCGCCCCCCACGCCGTAGGCAAGTGTCGCTACGGAAGCCTCGCTACCCCGGTCGTTGATCGCAACCGTGTAGGTGAAGGCCCGGTACCCATCCGGCTGAACCCGGACTTGCATTGCTTCATCGCGGTAACGGACGCGGATGGCCTCCGCCACTTCTTCCGGATCGGCCCGGTCGTTGGTCAGAATGCGACCGCGAAGCTCGATGTACCCGGGTCGGTCGGGGTCAGGAACGTAGTAGCCCTCGGAGATGACTTCCAGCCGGCGGGGTGGCGTCGTGACTTCAAAGGCAAAGGGAGCATTGTCGCCCAGCCGCAGCGTGACCGTATAGCGGGTATCGGCCGCGAGCGGAGCGGAGGGGGTGAATACGAGCTGGCGACCGGTCTGGGTGAGCTCGCCCGCCTGCTCCGGCGCGATGGACAGCCCAATGTCCGATTCGGGATATACGGTATCGAGGGTGACGATGAGCGCCGCATCCCGGCCCACCGTGCCGCTGGTGTAGGAAACGACATACTCCGGCACCGGCCCGCCTACCGTCGGCACATCGTCCTTTGCGGTACAGGCCGCGATGAACAGCAGAATCAGACCAACGAACGGGGGGTAGAATAGACGCATGCGGCCGGCTTATCGGAACCCAAAGTAAGCAACTTCGCCGGCCCCGACGTTAACAGCAGTACATGGAACATCATCTTGCCCTATTCCCGCTCCAGCTGGTTGTCTTCCCCGGCGAAGCCCTTAACCTGCACATTTTCGAAGCCCGCTACCGCCAGTTGATCGGCGATGCCGAAACGGACGGTATCCGCTTCGGGGTACCGACGGTCATCGCCGGCGGGCTGCGCCCCGTTGGCACCGAGGTCAGTCTTCTGGAGGTGGCCAAGCGCCACCCCGGGGGCGAAAGCGACGTGCGGACCCGTGGGGAACGCATCTTTCGCATCGAAGACTTCGACCGGCAGGCGGCGGGCAAGCTATACCCCGGCGGGCGGGTCCGCTACCTCGACGTGGAGGAAGACGAAGACCCCACCGCGAACGAGGAGATCCTGGACCGGGTACGCCGGATTTACGATCAACTGCAGATCGACCGGGCCGTACCGACGGATGCCTCCACCTTCCGCACCTACGATCTGGGCCATTACGTAGGCCTGACGCTGGAACAGGAGTATGCGTTACTCTGCCTCACGGCCGCCGATGAACGCCAACAGTATCTGCTGGAGCACCTCGCGGCCGTGAGTAAAAAGACAGGCGACCCCCTCGGAATTCGCGAACGCGCCCGCCTGAACGGCCACTTCAAAGACCTGAAGCCGCCGAAGTTCTAGTCGAGTCGGATGGCGGCGGAGATACGCTGCCGCAGTTCCTCCATCCGTTCCGGGGGTACGTCCACTGATTTTCCGAAGCGGAAATCCTGCTCCTGCCGGATCGGTACCAGATGGAGGTGGGCGTGGGGGACTTCCAGCCCGAGTACGCCATTGGCGATGCGTCGACAGTCCACCGCTTCCTTCAGCCCGCGGGCCACGCGCTTCGAGAACAGCGTCAGGCCGGTGAGTTCCTCGTCGGTGAGGTCGTAATAATAGTCCACTTCCCGTTTGGGCACGCAGAGGGTATGCCCCTCGGTCATGGGCCGCACGTCGAGAAAGGCGATGAAGTCGTCGGTTTCCGCGACCGTATAGCCCGGCAGTTCGCCCCGGATGATGCGGGTGAAGACGGAGGCCATCAGACGGTGATCTCTTCGACCTCGAACTGGATGGACCCGTTGGGGGTCTTCACCTCGGCGACTTCCCCGACCCGCTTGCCGAGTAGCCCCTGCCCCATCGGGCTGCTGACGCTGATCTTTTTCGACTTCAGGTCGGCCTCGCTTTCGGCCACCAGTTGGTAGGTCATTTTGGCCTTGTTCTTCAGGTTGCGGATGGTGACCTTGCTGAGCACGGTGACCTGGCTCGTGTCCAGCTGGCTGCTATCGAGCACGCGGGCGTTGGCCATCACCTTTTCCAGCTCGTTGATCTTCATCTCCAACAGCCCTTGGGCATCCTTGGCGGCATCGTACTCCGCGTTCTCGGAGAGATCGCCCTTCTCGCGGGCCTCGGCGATGGCGCGGGCGACATTGGCGCGGCCGGTGGTCTTCAGTTCTTCCAGTTCGTTACGTAGTCGGTCAAATCCTTCCTGCGACAGATAGTGTGTTCCTGCCATGATGGGTTTCGTTTAATGTAGGCGGCCCAGGGATTCCTCCCCCTTGCGGAGAAATCGGAGACCCCTGACTGAATTTATGGATTACTCCGGGCGGACCTGCATCTGGTCCGCCGGGCGAAAGAGCGTGAAGATAGCCTATTTCCGGGAAAATACCGCCGCCCCTAGAAGGATAAGCTCAGCCCCACGTTGTGCGTTCCTCCGTAGACTCGCGTGTTGCGGAAGGCGTAGTCGACGCTGAACCGGCGGTCGATATCCCCACGCTGAAAGGGTACCCGAACGCTGGCCCCGGCACTGATGCCATCGTAGAGGGGCGATTCGTTGGTCGATCCCCCTTCGCCCTCATCGGCCGCATCGAGGTCGGTACGGTACCCCCCACGCACGAGGAACTGCTCGCGAAAGGCATACTCGAAACCGGCACCGACCTGGTCGCGGCTGAAGCTGTTGGCCGTAAAGTTGCCGGTGATCGTCACCCGCTGATTCTCTATTCCGCTCAGCAGATCGTAACTGGCCCCGATATTCAGAACGCTGGGCATCTCGAAGCCGGCTGCCCGTTGCTCCAGGGTGATATTGTAGACCGATCCGTCCGGGCTGGGGGCCTCGGTCGCCAGGGCCTGCCCGCCGTAGCTCATTCGGGAGCCGACGTTGCGCAGGCTCAGCCCGAACTTGAATTCCTCCTGTTCCCCGGTCACGTACTGCACCCCGGCATCGATGGCAAAACCGAAAGCGCTCACGTCACTCGTGGCTTCACTGATCCCGCGCAGCGTCACACCGACCGATACCTTGTTTTCGAACTGGTGGCTGTAGGTCAGCCCCACATTGATGAAGCTCAGGTTCAGCAGGGCGCCGGTGCCTTCGGGCTGGGCCGTGGTGGTGACGGCCACGTCGCCGAAGTCCAGGCTCATCACGCTGAAGCCAAGCCCGCTGCCATTCTTGCCCTGGGTTGTCACTCCGATAGCTTGCATGGAAATTTCCGTCCCCTGCAGGTAATTCGCGTAGCCCACCATCACCTGGGTGCCGGAAAAACGGGCAACGCCGGCGGGGTTGAGCCGCATGGCTTCCACGCCGGAAACGAAGGAGGTGTTGAGGGTATGCAGTCCGGCCGAGGGGGCCCAGGGGTTCATCAGTAGCTGGGCAGCTCCGGCCTCCCCCTGCCGGTCGGGATTACCGGCGCGAAGCAGGGTAGCGCTACCCAGCAAAAGGAGTATGAAATAGAGCTGCTTCATGATTCGGATATTAGGGCGGGGACGCAGGTGGAAGCTGAATTAGAGGCCGGAAGGATCAAACTGACGTTGTACGCCGAAGAATTTCAGGGTCCGCTCCCCGTAGCCGGGTGCATCTACGTGGATGAGGTAGATGCCGCTGGCAACGGGTATGCCCTTTTGGTTCTTCAGGTCCCACTCGAGGGCGGGGCTGATCTGTCGGGTTCCGATGGGCCGGTTCCCTCCGGGTAGATTCGAAGCGGTTTCGTCGCGGTCGTACTGCCGGATGAACTTCCCGTCCAGGGAGTAGATCGTCACCGTCGCCTTAGCCGGCAGATTGGTGATCTTGATGATGTTGTCAAACTGGCTATCCTCGTAGGTACTGAACCCGTAGTAGGGGTTCGGCACGACGTTGATGGCATCCAGGGCGCGTTCCACCAGTTGCTCGTCGACTTCGGTATCCGCCTGCTTTCCGCTGATGGTGAAGCGGTAGGTCGGGTAGCCGTTCGCCTCTTCGCTGCCCTCCGCGTAGTCGAAGGAGCTGTTCACCCGCAGTTTGACCGTCACGTCATTGGGGATGATCCCGTCGGCGTAGCTCAGCAGTTGCGCATCGCCGCTGAGCAGGGGGAAGCCGGCCCAGGTGATCTCCTGCAGCCCCCTCACCTTGGCGGGTGAAGTAGGACTGTTGCGGGGCACGAAGCGGTTGTACAGCCGCACGCCCTCGTCGTAGGGTTGCTTCGTCACGTAGAAGAAGTGCTGCCCACCGGCCGGGAAGTCGTAGATGTTGAAGCCGCCGACGGGCGACTTCGTGAATACGTTACTGGAGGGGTTCCAGATCATATCGTCTCCGTTGCTGTCGGCTACGAACAGGTCCCCTAGCTGACGCCCATCGTAAGTGCTGTTCTCGCCCCAGAAAATTTCCAGCCGCTGCCCGGTTTCCACGTCGATGGCGTAGCCCGGGAACCAGCCCATGCCGCGGGCGAAGCGGGGATCGATATTCTCATCGACCATGGGTAGCCCGTCCGGACCGGCATCCTTCGTCACGCTGGGTGCATCCCGTAGGTCGAACATCCGCGGGGCATCGTCCGGCTTGATGCGCTGTCCGCGGTAGGCGATCCGGTTGTAGAAGAAGTTGCTGGTCTCCACGACCGGACAGCGGCTCCACAACTCCTTATTCGAGGTGAATACGATATTGACGTTATTCAGGTCCTCGATGCGCATGACGCGGGACACGGCATCGTTGAGTCGGAATTCACTCAGGTAGACGGGCGAGATGAAGGGAGCGTTGTTGTCCCGCTCGTCCCAGTCCAGCAACTTGTACGGCACGATTCCGGGAAAGAGATCCGTCAGTTCCCGGTCGGGGTCCTCGTCGTAGAAGCGGTCCAGGAAGTCATCGGTGGCGATGTAGTCGAAGATGCTGTTATTCAGCGCGATGTTCTGAGTGACCACGGGCAGATTATCCGGTAGCGTGAGGAACCACTGAGGACCTTCCGGATCGTTGTAGGTACGGAGTCCGCCGATCGCTCCGTTTTCGATGGCCCCGTCCGCGCCCGGTTCAGGTACGTTATCCAAAAGTACGGAGAAGCCGAATTCACCGACGATCTGCTCGTATGGTTCGTTGATCGGTCGCTCGCTCACGATCGTAGGTTGGTCACAGTCGCCCAGGCAGCGCAGGGTCCAGTTCACGGGAGCGGTGAGCTCGTCGTCCGACATATCTTCATCTACGAAGGTGAGCTCGTAGCTGCCGTCGCGTACATCCAGGGGGTTGGCTACGAAGACGTTGATGGGCCCGGCCCCGGCCTCGTAGTCGATCGCACCCCCGAAGTCGGCATTACCGGCGATGGAGGCTTCAATTTCGGCGATGGAATTTTCGGTGATGTCGAGGAAGTTCCCGTTGTTTCCCCGTCCACTCAGGCGGGTGACGGGGGCGCCGTCGCCGTAGTCGGCCATCAGTTCTCGGTCCAGGATGGGACGGGGGATCGTGACGTAAAATTCGTTTCCCGTCAGGGGGTCGCCAATGTTTCGACTGGAACCGACATATTGCATGGATTGCCCCGGCAGGTCAAAGTCAAAGGGATCGAACTCCTTGTAGTTATTGTAGCCATACGCAATCACGGTGAAGTAGTATCTCCTATGGTTAATCAGGCGGGTGTCATTACCACTGGAGAAGGCATCCTGGGTAATACTGATGCTGTGGCGGATACCCTCATCGGGACCGTTAACTTGTAGTTCGGGTACGAAGTACGTTTGCGGTAAGGGGTTGAGATCCGGTTGCTCATCCGTCAACCCGGTCCAATTAAACAGGCGAGTGACCCCATTGCGACGATCGTAGGTTGCGATCTCACGCACCTGTTCGGGGTCGTCCCGGTCGGCCGATAAGCTGACATTGGGGCCGGCCAACTGGAATACCCGGTATCCCTCAAAGCGATAGAGGCTGTCCTGACCGCGCGGTATGCCAAGTCCACCCTCCTCGTAGGCCTCCTCGAAGTTGTTACTCGAGCGACCATTACTGAATAACATGACAATTTCGCGGTCCAACTCGATAATATCGACATTGGGAGCGTCGGGTCCGTCCAGGCGGTCAAAACAATTGTCGAATAGCGATTGCGCCAGATCATCCGCCTGTTGCAGGCGCTGTATGGACGGGGCTGGATAGGTCTGGTTGGGCACCCACACCACCCCGATGATGAGTTCGTTGACCGCACCCGGCTGCAGAGTAAACGGTCCCGAAGCCTGGATAGTCCGTCGATCGCCGTTCGGCAAATCTTCGGTGACCATATTCCAGCCGGAAGTGTTCGGAGCGGTCGGAAAAGCGTAACGGGTGGAGGGCGAACCACCCTCGTCGTAGCCGTCGCCCGTGCTTTGCAGCAGGGAACCGTCGCGCCAGCGGCCCTGTAGATAGTTGTAGTACTCCTCGGCCGTACTCGGGTCGGTAGTTGCCGGCGGTGGACCTCCCACGCCGGCGTTGTTGAAGTAGATAAAGGAGCTCATGCCCAATTCCTGCTCGCCGATCTGGTTGCCGTCGATGTCGAACAGGGGGGCACGAGGGCCACGGAAGTAATCTACTCCGAGGATAGGAATTTCATCGCAGTAGGTTTCAACCCCTGCATCGCAGGTGCATCCGTTGGCACCATCCAACTCGTCCTCATTGTACACATAGGCCAGCGAACGGGTGGTATCACTCCCGATGTAATCGTCGGTGTAGCACCCCAGATCGGGATCGACCCACATGGCGAAGTAAGTATCCAGAATGTCTTCCTGCGCCCGATTGATGAGCTTGTAGCGCTGAAACGTCATATTATTCAGGTCATCGGAAGACTCAAAGGCGAAGGCCTGAACCTGGATCTCCATCTGAATTTGCAGTGGCGTACCCGACTGCCGGTGTGTATTCCCCGCGTCATTATAAATCCAGAAGGTCATCTCTTCGGGAAACTGCGGCAACTGATTACACCCCCGTACCTCGATGATGGGATAATCCCCGTTCGTGGGGTCGTAGAGCCCGTCGAGGTCCTCATCCCAGAAGCCGGCCAGTCCGCCCCCCTCGCTCGGATCGGGCAACTCAAAACCGTTCACCTCGAAGAAGTAGGGGTTGCCCACCGAGGGCCATCCGAGTATGCTCCGGGGAACGTTTTCCGGGTCCAACGGTAAGGCATCCGCCGCCAACGCTTCCTCGTAGCGTTCGATCAGCAGCAGGATATCATCCCCCTTCACGGTGAAAAACCGATCCCAGCGTTCGCAGGTGTCCCGTTCTACCGTTCCCCTGGGCGTCAGCGGTCCGGGGTAGTAATCGAAGGCACCGCTGCTCCGCCCGTAGTCCTGAGCGGCCACCTTGAGCCCACCTCCCGGGTCCCGGCCACCCAACCATACCGCCCCCGCGAATATGGAGCTGACTTCGGGAACCCCCGGGGGCGGCTTGGGCACGATGTAGCGACCGTTATCTCCATCCCACCATACGTCCCCGCCGGTGGTTAAGCGGGCGCGTACGTTGTTTATCTCCATGTCGATCTGGGCGGTGGCGTTGTCGCAGGCGGCCCGGAACTGCACCCGCTGCTGTTCGGCGGGCGATTGCTGCCGCCCCTTGTCACGGTTCGGGTCTTTCGCCGAACGGCCGGCCAGCGGCAGCAGGAGGCAAACGAAGAGAAGAATGGCGGCGTACTGGCGTTCCAATGGCATGGAAGTCGATTTTGGGATAGAGGGGCGGAGCATCAAAGTCCGAAACGGATGCCCACGAACATGCGGCGGGGCAGACTGAACAGGGCGGGGTTCAGAATGCGCCACTGGTAGGAGTCGAGGTAAGCCTCGACCGGCCGGGTCCCGCCCTGCAGGTTACGGAGTTGGTCCTGGCCGAAGCTACTCTGTAGAAAGCCGGGGTCGTCCGGCGCGCCGGTGACGGAGTATACCCCGAGGATATTCCGGCGGTCCAGGATGTTACTGACCCGGAAGTAGAGATTCACGGTAGATTTCCCCCCAATAATGAAGTTCTTGTCGATTTGCCCGTTCAGGGTGAAGTTCCAGGGGCGGCGGCTCCCATTGATGGCGCCCCGGGTACCGGAACCACCGAGCTCGGAGGGGATGAAGGTCGCCGTATAGGGTCGTCCGGAGACGGTGGTACCCTGAATGTTGATCCCCGTATTATTCAGCCAGACCGGGGTGCCGTTGCGGCTGTCGAAGCGGTAATCGAGGACCAGGTTGAAGCGGTGTCGCTCGTCAAAACTAAGCGGAAAGAGCGTCCGTAGGTTGCCGCGGTTCGTTAGCCCCCGCTGACTGTTCGCATCCGAGCCGGTGCCGTCGGCGAACTGCAGGGTGTAGTTGGCATTGATCTGCACGTTGCTCGTCCGCCGCAGATCGTAGGTGAAGCTGAACCCCTTGACGGTACCGAAATCCTGGTTGTCGTAGGTGGTGTACTGATTGACCAGCGGGACGGGGAAATAGGTCCGCTGCTGGATCATGTCCCGCAGTTCCTTGTAGTAGGCCGCCAGGGTGATGGCCGAGGTGTTACTGACCTTGGTTTTGAAGCCGACCTCGTAGTCGATGGTCCGCTCCGGGCGCAGGGCGGGGTTGCTGAAGGGGCTGGTGGTCGAGCCGGGGCGCTCAACGAAGTAGTAGTAGTCCAGGGCCGTGGCCAGGGCGTTGCTCGGTGGGCGTTGGACCAGCACGTCGTAGTGGGCGAAGAAGTTGGCCTCCCCCGAGATCGGGAAGGAAAAGGCCAGTCGGGGCATGACGTTGAACTGCACCGCGTAGTCTTCGAAGGAGGTAGCTACCGTGAACTCATCCTCTTTGATGAAATTGGGGGATTGCCCGGCCAGCGGATTGGCGTAGCGCGGGAAGACCAGCCCGGTACGGATGCCCTCGATCTCCTGGGGGCCGTTCGCGGGCGTACCGTCAGCCTGGAACCAGTTGTCCCCCTGGCGGTAAGCCCGTACCTGATCGCCGCCCTGGGTGGCGGTGTAGACCCGGTAATCGTCCCCGATGTTCCCGGGGCGGTCCGTACCGACCGCATCGTGAAAGTCCTGCGCCCCGATGATTTCGTACAGGCTGTAGGGGTCTTTCAGCACTTTGGTGTTGGCATCGTAGCGGTCGGCACGCAGCCCGACCCGGAAGATCATGTTGTTGATCGTGAATTTATCCTGCAGGTAGGCGGCCGCGTAGAGCGGCCGATTGGGGCCAACGGTAAAGTTGCGCTGCCCGGTATTGGGGTTGATGGCGAAGAAATCATCGAAACTTCCGTCCACCTCATTGCCCAGGTAGTCGTAACCGACGTAGTTCACCAGATTGGCAAAGGTGAGTTCCTGTGCGCTGAACTGATTAAGGGAGAGCTGATCGGGGCTCAGGCCGTCGATATTTACGTGCTCGTCCAGCGGCACGCCCAGGTCCTCCCGTATTCTCCGGTAGAAGGTCCCGTCGTTGTCCTGAATGGTCGGCGCGACCACCGTACCGATGATGGGGAAGCCGAATCCGTTATCTTCCGAGATGGTGATCTGTTCGATCTCCCGGTTAAGGGTGTCGACGGTGTTGAGGTGCTGATTGATGAGCTGGCGACCGGTCGTCCACAGGCCGCGGGGCGCAAGATTGTAACTCCGTAGGGTCCGTTGTTCGTATAAAACTCCGAGCTGGATACTGTGACGGCTCTTGTCTGAATCCCCCGGCACGAGTTCGAAGTTGGCGTTCGCCTGAAAGGTATAGATGTCGTTATCGCTGAACTGGAAGGAGTTGTAGACGGTGCCTACGTTGCGGTGAAATCCCCAACTATCGTCAAACAGCGCCTGGGTCCGTCCATTGACGGCCGCGAACCTGTCCAGTGTGGGTATCTCATCCCCGTTCTCGTCCACCTGGACGACTCCCGCGAGACCGAAAGTTTCATTGGTAAAATTTCCTTCCCGTTGGTACCCCAGGTAGTTGTTGTAATTCGCCAGGATGGGGTTGGGCGACCCCGCAGGATTGTAATTGCGCAGCACCTCCCGGTAGTCTTCCAGCGTAGCGGTGGTGACGAGTGTATTCGGATCGAACCTAAGGCTGAATACGGGAATGTAGTCCACGTCGAACGCACCGACGTAGCCATAGTCAAAGTAGCGGTCACTGTGAACGGGGTCACTCAGGTCGAAGGTGTTGTTCTCGATGCCGAACTGCAAGGTATAGCTGGCGTTCTGGATCAGGTTGCTGTTGTTGCCCCGTTCGCCGGCCACGCCGCTACCCCCCAGCCGGTGGCGGAAGCGGAGATTGCCCCGGTAGCTGGACCGCTCACTCGTCGGGTTACGCGCTGAGTTGTACGTCCGCCAGGTATCGCCGAAGTTTTCATTCGGGGTAAACTGGTTCTCGCTGCTGCTGTAGAAGCCGGTCAGGCTGATGTCGATCGCGTCACTCAGGCGGGCATCCAGCTTACCGGTCAGGTTCAGGCTGTTGAAATCTTCGAAGGGACGGGCATCGAGCCGCTCCACGTCCTCCTCAGTCAGAAAGTCGGCGGCAACGAAGGGGCGCTCGCCTACCTCGATAACGGGGTTGGCCTCCAGTTCGGCGATCACGTCCTCCCGCGCCCGCACGATGGGCACGGCGCTGGGGTCGTCGTCCTTGCGATAGGTGTAGCGGCCACTGAAACGAAAGCCGAGGATGGCCCGGTCCGTCCCTTTTTTAATGATCGGCCCCGCTACCGCCAGCCCGACCAGGCTGTTGCCGTAGGCGTCCAGCCCCTCACTGGTTTCAGCTTCGGCGTTCACGTTGAAAGTCGCGCTCGGCCCCTTGGTCGTTATGCTGATGATGCCACCGGTCACGTCGCCGTATCGGGCTTCCAGTCCTCCGGTGATGACCTGGAGCTGCTCGATCTCCGATTCGGGAAGCAAGCTGTTACCCTGCACCCGGATGCCGTCGATGTAGTAATCGGTCGCATTCGACCGGGAGCCCCGGATCGAGATGGCCGCCCCTTCGTCCGCCGATGCCGCCCCCGCCGTGATGGAGGCCAGCTGATTGATGTTTCGTGTCGGCAGCCGCTGAATCTCGGCCGAGGTGATCGTCTGTCCGCTGGTCGTATTGTCGATCTCGATCAGGGGCACCTCGTAGCCCGTCACCACCACCACGTCCAGGTTGACGCCACCCTCGTTCGTCACCTCCACGTCGGCCACGTTCGTGCGTCCGGGCAGTACGGGGATGTCCGTGATCTTAGTCGGCGGGTAGCCCGTGTAGTTGACTTCCACGTCGTAGGTGCCGGGATCGATGTTGGAGAAAAAGTAGTTCCCACTCAGATCGGTGGTAGTGCCCTGAAAGAAGGCGCCGTCTTTGAACAGGGAGACCGCGGCGAAGGGAAGCGGCTCACCGTCCCCTTCCACGTCCACGACCTTTCCGGAAAGCGCGGTTTGTGCCGTTCCGAGGGCTGCCAGCAAGAGAAGGGAAAACAGGAGTAGACTTCGTTTCATACACTGTCGGTTGCCGGGCAAGGAAGAGATGGCACGCCCGCCTTGGACCGTAAAAGTGCGAAAGTTGCGGCACAATCCGCCTACGTAACCGGCCGCTGTACGCTAAGGCGACAAACTATTTCAACCTGCACCTGCGCCCGCGCCCTCCTTCAGCGACCGTCACCAATCAAAAAACATAACTTATTTGCGAACTTTTTGAGAAGCTAGGCTGTTGTATTAGTGTATTTTGATTTTATAACAAGCGGATTTACTTTATTTTATTGATTTTATTTTCGCGTTTAATTTTTTTATTATGCATAATTTGATTCTATCTTCGACTTCCATTACCGGAACCAATGTAACCAACCAAAAAGGTGAGAATCTGGGAACCGTAAAAGATCTCATGATCGACACGGAAACCGGGACCGTAAACTACGCCGTGCTTTCTTTCGGCGGATTTCTCGGACTGGGTGACAAGTATTTCGCCATCCCCTTCGAGGCCTTTAGCGTCAACTCCACCACCGAGACCTTCGTGCTCAATGTCAGCAAGGACCGGCTGGAGAACGCGCCCGGATTTGATAAAAACAGCTGGCCCCAAACCAGCGATACCAAGTACTGGGACAACCTGTACACCCACTATGGCGTAGAACGTCGCCCCTACATTCGGGAGCGGCAGACCGCCTGATACGGACTTGATCCACTAGGAAATACACTTTCCTGACCCAGAAAGCCCATTCCGACTCCGGTCGGCGTGGGCTTTTTTCATTTCACCCGTTTGCCGTGTTTCATCACGAAGTCGACGTCCTGTAGCAGGGAGATATGCCGCAGCACGTCCCCCTTCACGGCGATGATGTCCGCGTACTTACCCACGGCTACGGTGCCGTAGTCTTCCTCTACCCCCATGAGTTTAGCCGGCCAGTAGGTAGCCGCCTTGATGGTGTACATGGCGGGAAAGTCGAATTCGTTGGTCCACACGTCTAGTTCGTTCCAGGTGCTCTGGCAGTGAAACTTCATGGGAATCCCGGAATCGGTTCCCACCAGTAGCACCGCCCCGGCGTCCTTCAGCTGATTGACTTTACGCTCCAGGGTCGGCCGGCGGATGGGAGTAAGCTGGAAGTAGGACAATTGCCCTGGCCGGTGGATACTGGCCCGAATGTCCTCGATGATCTCGGGGGTCAGCCCCTCGTGCCAGCAGTCGCCGTCGAGCTTTTCGGGATTGTCGCGCAGGGACTCGTAGTTGTACAAGCCTTCCACGGTCGGGGTCCAATACAGTGGCCCCCGGTTCATCTGGGCGGTCCGCTCCCGGATCATCTCCATCACGTCTTCCGGATACGCGGGCGCGGAGCTCAGTCCGGTATGCTCGAAGCAGTCCACGCCGGCTTTCAGTCCGCGACGGATTTCCTCCGGCCGGTGCCCGTGGGCCACTACCGTGAGTTCGTTGGCGTGGGCCTCGTCCACCAGGGCCTGAAATGCATCTATGGGTATTTGGTCCTGGTCGACCACCTTTATGCAATCCACTCCCGCGCGGGCCAGTTGCCGCACTTTCTCCCGTGCTTGGTCGACCGACTGCACCCCCCACCGAAAAGCTTCGGTACCCGGGTAGGGTGCCGCCTGTAGAAAGGGACCGCTCATGTACATGGTCGGCCCCATTAACTCGCCGGCGTTGATCCGATCGCGCACGCTCAGGCTTTCCTCCAGTGGCCCGCCCAGGTCACGGGCACTCGTCACCCCGGCTAATAATAGCTGCTTGGCGCTGGCCGGCATGATCACGTCGGCCAGCTGGGGCGGGTAGATGCTGTCCCAGTAGGCATAGTCACTATGGCCGTTGATCATCAGGTGGACGTGCATGTCCCACAGTCCGGGCAGTACGCTCATCCCTTCCGTGGAAATGACCTCCGCCCCCTCCGGTATGGCGATCTCCCCCTGGGTACCGACGGCGGTGATGCGGTCATCTTCCACCAGGATTACGCTGTTCCGTATGGGAAGGCCACCAAAACCATCAATTAAGGTGCCTCCGATCAGGGCCTTGACGCTTTGGGCGCGGACGCAGGTGCAGGCAAATATGGTAAGGGAGAAAAGGTAGAGGACTCGCATGGGTGCAAGATAACCGGTCGCAACCTTCCCCACCCCCTCCCGTTAACCCCCCAAACGATATACGCCATGTTCGGACTATTCAAGAAAGATCCCGTCAAGAAATTGGAGAAAGAGTACAGCCGGCTGCTCGCGGAAGCCATGGCCCTGCAGCGGGGCGGTGACATCAAGGGCTATGCCGCCAAATCCGCCGAGGCCGAGGCGGTGATGGACCAGATCGTTGCCCTGCGTGATAAGCAGTAAGCAGTGGCCCACCGCAAGCCTCACCTACCGGAAAAGATTTGTCCCGTCTGCGGTTTTTCCTTCGCCTGGCGCAAAAAGTGGGCGCGGAACTGGGATGAGGTAAAGTATTGCTCCGAGCGCTGCCGCCGTCAAAAGAGCCAGCTAGCCCAATCAGAATAAGATGTACGATCGTCCCCACGAAATCGAGCAACCGGTTGACGAAAGCCAGGACAACTTCGCCTTCCACCCGAAGAACATTTACCTGTCGTTACTGCTCTTCAGCCTGAGCATGCTCTTTCTGGCGATGACGGCGGCCTTCGTCTATACCCGTGTACAGAGCGAGCTCCCCCCGATCCAGCTTCCGCTGCTGTTCTTCCTCAACACCATCATCTTACTGGGCAGTAGCTATACAATGGTGCAGGCCAAGCGGGCCTACCTGGCCGACCAGACTAAGCGCTATCAGCAGATGCTGTGGTATACGCTTTATTTGTCGATCTTTTTTATGGTTATGCAGGGACTGGCCTGGTATCAGCTCTTCAGCCAGCAGATCTACATCAACAGCGACAACTCGGCCGGATATCTCTACGTCATCTCGGCCCTCCACTTCGCCCACGTCATCGGTGGTTTGCCCTTTCTCGGGGTTTTCCTCTACCGGGCGCGCAAGTACATGAGGGAACCGGTCAGTGTGCTGGTCTACTTCAGCGACCCGGACAAGCGGTTGAATCTACGCTTACTGACCATCTACTGGCACTTTCTGGACGCCCTCTGGATCTATCTCGTTCTCTTCTTCCTGCTTAACCAGCTAGTATGGGACTACGTCTGACTTACTAAATAAAATAGTTTATCAACAGAAGTCACCATATATCAGAAAAGATTGACCAGGGGAACTGAAGCCCCTATTCTATTCAGCCGGATGGATATTTTCACCATTGGCACGGAAATTGCCAAAAATTCCGTAGCTTAGGCTGCATAAAGCATTTATGAACAGACGTATTGGGTCGACAGCACCCTATAAGCATTCGGCGTACGCTGGGTGCTTTTTTATTTCGCTTCCCCGCTCCACCTTAAGTACGCCTTGAGAAAATCGCCGATGTCGCCATTGAGCACGGCGTCGGTTTGGCTCATCTGCCAGCCCGTCCGGTGGTCCTTCACGCGACGGTCGTCCAGTACGTAGCTCCTGATCTGACTGCCCCATTCGTTGGCGGTCTTGCCGGCTTCGATCTCGTCCTTCTCGGCACGCTGGGCTTCCAGTTCCCGTTCGTAGAGCCGACTGCGCAACATGTTGAGGGCGCGTTCCCGGTTCTGGTGCTGGCTGCGTTCCTCCTGGCACTCCACTACGATACCGGTTGGCTCGTGGGTTACCCGGACGGCCGATTCGGTCTTGTTCACGTGCTGACCGCCCGCCCCCGAGGCCCGGAAGGTATCCCAGCGGATATCGGCGGGGTTGATCTCGATCTCGATGCTGTCATCCACCCGCGGGTGTACGAAAACGGAAGCGAAGCTGGTCATGCGCTTCCCCTGGGCGTTATAGGGGCTGATGCGGACCAGCCGGTGCACGCCATTCTCTCCCTTCATCATTCCGTAGGCGAAGTCGCCGATCAGTTCCAGGGTGGCGGATTTGATGCCCGCCACGTCGCCCGGGGTCTCGCTGGCCAGGCTGACCTTGTAGCCGGCGTACTTCTCCGCGTGCATGGTGTACATGCGCAGGAGCATCTCGGCCCAGTCGTTACTCTCCGTCCCGCCGGCGCCGGCGTTGATCTCCAGGATACAGCCGAGTTCGTCTTCGGGGCGGTTGAGGGTGGCCCGGAACTCCGCATCGTCGAGTACGGCTACGGTTCCCGTGTAGCGGCGGTCGAGGTCTTCCTCGCTACCCTCCCCTTCCTTGAGAAATTCCTGCAGCACCTCCAGATCATCGACCCGGTCGGCTACGGCTTGGTACTGAGCCACCCAGTTTTTGTGGCTCTGCAATTCCTTCATTACCGCCTGGGCGGTTTTGGAGTCATTCCAGAAATTCGGGTCCAGACTCCGGTGGGTAAGGTCTTCTATCTTGAATTCGCGGTTAGCGACGTCAAAGATACTGCTTGAGCAAACCCAGGCGGGTCTGCAGGTCCTTCAATTGGTCGGTCGTCATGGGTCGTTTGCTTTGGTTTTTGTTTGATTGGGTGGCCCACAGAGACCTTGCTGCGCAAGGCGCACGGAGTCTGACACAGAGTTACACAGAGTAGTACGGGCCTCCGTGGAATTCTGTGCTAAACTCTGTGCGCGGCCGCAGGCCCTCTGTGGGCTAAGCTACAGCAGGATACGAAAAAGGGCCCACACCGCAGCAGCAGTCGGGGCCCTTCTCCACTAGCAAGCGCGGGAACTTACTTGTCCTTCATGAAGTCATCCAGCTTATCCTTGTGGATCATGACTTCTTTATAGGAGTAATTGCCCGTTTCGGGGTTTTTGATCGACTGGACTACCTTGACGAAGTCGCGGCCGCTACCGGCGTTCGCCGCGCGCTTACCGACGCGGGAGTTCTTACTTACTTTGGCCATGATATTTCTATTTTAGCTTTACTTGATCTCCCGGTGCACCGTCATGCGACGGAGGTTGGGGTTGTATTTCTTCAATTCCAGCCGCCCCGGGGTATTCTTCCGGTTCTTCTGGGTGACGTAGCGGCTCGTGCCGGCCACGTTCGTTTCCTTCTGCTCGGTGCACTCCAGGATGATCTGGTTGCGGTTGCCTTTACTCTTCTTTGCCATGACGGAGGTCGTTTAAAACTTGATGCCGGTTTCGACACCCTTGGCTTCCAGCTTCTTCACGTAAGCGTAGACGCCCAATTTGTTGATGGTGCGCATCGCGCTGGTCGACACCCGAAGGGTGACGAACTTGTCCAGCTCGGGTACGAAGAAGCGCTTCTTCTGAATATTGGGGACGAAGCGCCGCTTGGTCTTGCGGTTCGAGTGGGAGACGTTGTTGCCGCTGATGGGCTTCTTCCCGGTTAGTTTACAGACTTTGGACATAGCTAAAGGGGTGGGCGGCGAAAAAAAAAGCAGACCGCGGTCTGCTTCAACTTATGGTGACCGCGTCAGGATTCGAACCTGAAACCTCTTGATTCGTAGTCAAGTGCTCTATCCAGTTGAGCTACGCAGCCAGCTGCTCCTCGCGAAGCGACCGCAAAGGTACGAATTGCTTTTACAATATGCAAACCACCAGGAAAAAGTTTATCCCTTCCGCTCCAGGTACCAACTCACCAACCCGCCGGTGGCATCGATGGCGGTATGTAACAGGATGAGGGGCCATAAACTTCCGCTACGTAGGAAGAAAAAGCCAAACAGCAACGCCATGGCAATGATTTTCACCACCGCCGCCCGCCCCTGGTAAAGGTGGGCCAGTCCGAAGGATAGTGCCGGCACGGTTAGCGCCACGGCCGCCGCCCAGCCCGTCTGCCCCACCACCTCGGTCAGGTAGGTGATCAGAAAACCCCGGTATACGATCTCCTCCCCCACCCCGGCCGCTACGCAGAGAAACAAAAAATGCAGATACTCCGTAGCCGTAGCCGGCAGAAAACCCAGCCGGCGGAAGGTGAGCCGCGTCCTGGCCTGCCGGTCCGTATCCCCCACTTCCTGGTACAGATCGACGGCGTACAGGCCGATGAAGGCCAGTAGCAAACCAACCGCTACCGAATCGTAGGGCGGGGCGGCCCACCGCAGCCCGAGTTCGGTCAGTGTCCGACCACAGAGTAACCAGACGATGATGACCAGCAGGGCCAGGCCGAGCAGCAAAGCCCCGTTCCCGTAGTATACCCTCACCTTCAGGGCGGAGGGGAACTGACGGCCCTGGTCGGAAGCACGACGGGCGGTAAAGAACAGGACCGCGGGCAGGAGGATCCCGACGGCTACAAAGACAAGATGCAGGGCTAGGGGCACGCCGCAAAATACGATCGCTTTACCTTCACCCTCCCCTATACCCAGGCCCCATCGTTCCGATCCTCTTCAATCTTTACGCCTACCGTACGGGCGTTCACCTGCCTAAAGCCTACGTAACCGAACTGGACGGTAGCGGCCATCCCCGCCGTATCCGCGAAGTGGCCCGGGCTACCGCCCTGGAGATATACGGTATTGCCCCTGACCCGCCCCTCATACGTGCCCTCGAACTCACGGATCAATTGCGGGACCGCCGTCTGGCCGATCACTTCCGCAACGGTAAGCGCAAGACCGCCACCCTGGCCGGCCTGCTGAAAACAGAGGGTAAGGATCGCCGCGCGGTGTTGCACTACATCCACCTGCGTACGAACGAGCTTCTCCGGATCTGCCGGCGGCAGGGCTATGCGGTAACCGTCGATCTGGACACCCACGCCTCCCCCTATCCGCAACTGCTTCGGTTTGCCGGGGAGCTATGGGAAGCGGATCTCGCCTTCTCCCTTGATGCGGACGGACTTACCTACCGCCTCCGAATCGGTGAACCGGGCACGACGCCCCGGCCGGTCCGTCACCTAGACCCCCTGATCCTGACCAACCGACCCGCCCCCGGCTGGCTACTGATCGGTAAGCAGCTAGTCCAGGTCGGCCAACTGCGCGGAGAGGCCGTCCGGCCCTTCCTGACTAAGGATGCCATCCACATTCCAGGCAAGGATGTCGGCCGCTACCTGCGGGAATTCGTGGCCCGTGCGGCACGGGTAGCGGATATCCGGGTGGAGGGGATGGCCTACACGCGCCACGATCGCCCCGACTCCATAGTCATTGCCGCCCGCCTGAACCCCTTCACGCAGCGCTACGGACTGGAGGCGACTTTCGCCTATGGCCCGATCCGCTTCAGCCACGGGGAGCCGGAGACCGTAAAGGTCATCACCTCGCCCCGCCCGCCCTTCCGGATCGATAAGGCGGTACGGGATCCGGCACGTGAAGAGACGCTGCTTCACCCGCTCGGCGACCTCGGCCTCTCCTATTCCGGGGAAGACCAAGAATGGTCGGCAAACACGGGAGCGGAAGACGAATACGCGCTACTAGACTGGCTCCTTACCTGGCAGGGTCGCCTACGGGAACTCGGATTCCGCGTCGACCCACCCACCGAGGAAGGGCAGACCTTCGTAGCGGTAGCTACCGAACTCACCCTCACATCGATCGAAACCGGCGACTGGCTGGAGCTAAAGGGGAAGGTCCGGCTCGGCGATCACGACATCCCCTTTCACCGTCTGGTCAACTACCTGCGGGAGGGGGAACGCCGCTTCCCGCTGCCCGACGGCACCATCTGCCTACTGCCAACGGACTGGTTCACCCGCTACCGCCCCGCTTTGCGTCTCGCCGAGACCTCCCGAAAGCGCGTTCGTCTCGCCCGCAGTCAGGCCGCCATCCTGGATACGGCCGGCATGGAGATACCCCGGCAGGAAGAAGCACAACGACTGGCCACCGCTTACCGGCCCGGCCCGGAATTACAGGCTACCCTCCGCCCATACCAGCTGGAGGGCGTTCGCTGGCTCGTACGCCACTACCACGAACGACTCGGGGCCTGCCTGGCCGACGA
>CAZKPE010000025.1:0-27450 GCA_964554545.1 uncultured Lewinella sp. | reverse complement strand
CCCCCCTTAACCATCAGCACCCCCCGCATCACCGTATAATGCCCCGGCACGGTACAGATGTACTCGTAGATCCCTGGCTCAGTGGGTGCGGTAAAGTAGATCGTATCCTCCGTCTCTGGGGCCACGAGTTCCGTATGCACGAGTACCTCGTCCATCTCGGGGATGTGGTCCATGGCGGCACCCTTCAGCCCGAGGTCGGCGGCGGCAAGGCCTACCCGGTCTCCAAACTTACCGGCCGTCAGTACGAAGTTATGCTCCATATCATCGGGGTTGCGGAAAGTGAACTTGACTTTTGCACCGGGCCGCACCGTCAGGTATTCTTGTTTGAACTTCATGCCCAGGGCGGACTCCAGAACGATCTCCTCATCGAAGGTCCCGTTCCAGGTTGCGGGCATTGTGGTCGGACGTTTAGCACTTCCCGTATCGTCTGCTACGTCCGCTTCGGTTGAAGCCAGCACAGCGCCGCCGCCGGGAATGGCGTTCAGGGTATAGTAGCCAAAGTCGTGCAGCAGTGCATCCCCTTCCGTACTACCGAGCCCGTTCAATTTGACCTCGTAGATATAGCCGGGGCGAAAGCCATCAACGGTGACGTGCACGGTCTTCCCATCCGGTTGAAGCTCTACCTGGGTTAATGGGTTTTCGCGCAGATCGACTACCGGACTGCCGTAGTTGTGGTGGTACTTGTAGGTAAAATTCTGAATGGCGAAAGCGGCGGGTTCCACGTCCTGCTCGCGGACGGGCTTTGTAAACTCGATGGCGAAGCCACTTTCCAGGGCCTGTATCGCGAACATCTCGAAGGGTGTGTCACCCGTCCAGGCCAGTCGCTCCAGGGCGAACTCCTGGCCACCGGTTGCCGCCCAGCCCCGCGCGGTCTGCCCGGCGTAGAGCTTGTTGTCCGGCCCGAAGCTCAGTCGTAATAGCCCCGATCCAAAGCCTTCCCGGAAGGGGAAGACCGCGCCCTGAAATTCGCCATCCACCCGCTCGAGGGAAACGCGCATAATTTTACTTTGCCCTTGGTCACTTACCAGCAGTTGACCCGCGAAGGGACCAAAGGCCCCCTCCGTCCGGTCGGTCAGGATGGCCGCGGTGCTGATGCCGAGAATCCCGTGGGGAAACCAGACGGCCGGCAACTTGATCTCGCCGAGTTCTTCGCGGGCCTGGTACATCGTGCCGAACTCGTCGGTCAACTGCTCTTCTCGCAGATCGACTTCCGAGCCTTCCGCGTCGGCCCAGCGCAAACTGGCGGGATGGCCCGCGAAATCTCCCTTTGCCAGGTGGGTGATACGCCCCGATCCGATCCAGTCGCCCTGGTTCTCGGCCACAAATACGTCACCCTCAGCATTGGTACCGAAACCGGCCGGACTCCGCATTCCCGCCGCGTATGGTATGAGTTTGTCCATTTTGGGGTCATACTGCATCATCCAACCACGGAAGGGGGAATTACTCACTCCCCGTCCTTCCCAGCCGACGTTGCGGGTGGTCAGCATCGTGCCGTCCGGTTGAATGAGCGGGCCATAGTGGTACTCGTGGTAGTTGCCGGTCAGGGGCATGGCGTAGACGGTTTCGTAAACGTCGGCACGGCCGTCCCCGTCACGGTCCGTTAGCCTGGTGACCTCACCACGCTGGGCTACGTAGATGGAGCCGTCGTGGGCGGTCAGGCCCAGCGGCTCGTGTAGTCCGCGCGCAAAGAGGTTGTACTCCGCTTCATCGCCTGGATTAGAAACAACCCAGACCTCCCCCCGGCGGGTGGTCACGGCCAGATCGCCATTCGGGAGAAAGTCCATGCCGCCGACCTCCAGTTCGATCGATTCGGGAATAGAAATGGACTCGATGGTGTAGAAATCAGACTCTTCCTGGGCGGGCAGAAAGGAGGATAGGAGAAGCAGGATGGGGAGGAAGCGCATTTCGGATAAGTTGGCAGCTTCGCTGCGGAGTAGAAAAGAAAACCGCGGAATGGCACGGATCAGGGCACGGATGGTGATTACGTAATGTCAGGAGCTGGCAAGTGTTGCGCGGTCACATTTCATGGATCACCAATGCATGAGGTAGGTGATGGATTCACCGGGCGGGAGCTCCGCGATGAGTCGGTCTTGGCCGGAGCCGCGGAAGAGACGGAGGCCGCCGGCGGCCAGGCGGTCGATGTCGATGCGCAGGCCGGGGTCGATGAGTTCGAATTCGCCCGGGCCGAGCTCCTGGATGCGGGAGGCCGCCGCGAGGTGGGTCAGCAGGGTCTCGTCACCTGAGTTGGTCAGGGTACGGCGCAGTCCCGCTTCGGTGGGGACAATTCGGTCGGAGACGGGAGAGTCATTCAATGTGTAATGAAAGGTCGGCCTACCGGCTTCGTCAAGTTCGTAGCGTCTGTGGCGCAGTTCCGCCAGGCTATCGGGCCAGCTATCGGCTTCTTCAGACCACTGAGCCACTCCACTCATGACCGCTACGGTACCAAGCGGACGGGCGGTTTGGGGTTCTCCGCGGCCAACCCACATGTCGCTGACATCCACGAAGCCTCCGCGCCAGGCCTGAAGGATGCTTCCCCGATTCAGGTCATAACTGTAGTGGGGCCCCTGCCCCTCCCCGACATTGACGACGTGGGTGCGCTTATCCGTGTAATCGTAGACGCGGGCCGGGGGGTAGTTCAGGAAGCTACGGAGCAGGTAGGGCCGATCGTCCGTTTCCACCGCCAGCCGTTCGCCGCCCTGGGGAGTGGCAACGGGGCGTTTGAAGGACATATCGTTCAGGCTCTGAAACTCCTGGTCCTCCGCCCGGTAGCGGACATCCAGGCGATTCCAACCGCCGTACTGGTAGTGATCGAGGCGGAGTTGGTGGGTTCCTTCACTCAATTCGATGCTGCCCTCGGCGTAGCGATCCCCTTCCCGGCCACCCCGGTCAACGACCAGGCGATCGTCGATATACAGGCGGGTAGAGGAGGGGGAAAAGATCGAAAAGGTGTATTCCCCCGCCCGCGGAATCGAGAGTTCGGACTGGAAACGAATGGCGTAGCCCTGCCCCCGGTCGCGGATAGCGTTCAGGTCGAAGCGGGAAATGAAGCCTTCCTTGGCGGGTGTCCGCCCTCCCCAATCGGTCACCTCCCGGGGGTCGTCCTCGATCGGGTAATAGGCGTAGTGGATGAGGGGGAGATTAAGTTCGACCTCGCCGGTGCTGGTGATGGTTGAAGACCTTCCGGCGCGGTCGCTGCCCCGGATATTAGTCAGCGACAGTTCTCCGGCGGAAAGTTGTAGTTCGACGGGACTGGCAGGCTCAGCACTCCCCGCCCCGTCCAACTCTTGTTGGTAGTAAATCAGATTACCGTTCAGGTAGGCGGCTACGAGCAGCGCGGGAGAGGTCGGGGTGGCCGGCTGGTAGGCCAGTTCGATCTTGTTCCAGATACCGGGCGATACGGTGAATTCGGTTTCCGGTTTCGCCGCGGTAGGTAATTCCAAGTCGGGTAGCGACAAGCTTCGTCCGGCTCCAAAGCGAAGTTCGGCATCCGTTTTCGCAGTAGCCCGGAAGGAGAAAGACAGGGTGAAGGCATCCCGCCGCGGATGGATCGTCAGACTGGCGGGTGCGGTGGCTTCCCAAACACCGTCGTTCTCCCGCCACTCCGCCGGCACTTCTCCCAATTCCGTTTCCATCAGGTCGTCTCCGGGAGCAGCTTCGTTCGTTTCAACGGTGCGCACCTCCAGCGGATCGGAGGAGCACCCGAGCAGGAAAAGGAGCGCCAATAGGGCTACATTCTTCATCATCCCTAAATGTAGTACATTGCTCCAAACAGCCCGTCATGCACCGTCGTAACGCCATCAAACTCGCCTCCACTCTCGCCCTCGGCAGTACCGTCTCATCCCCTCTTGCTGCCTCCTCCGCACCTGCCCCGATAGCTATCGGGGCGCCCTCCTTCACATTGAACTTCGCCCCCCACGCCGGCATGTTCAAGCACCACGCTGGGGAAGATATTCTGGATCAGATCCGCTGGGCCGCCGACATGGGCTTCACCGCCTGGGAGGACAACGGGATGCCCAAACGCGAACCCGCCCTGCAGGAGAAGATCGGTAAACTGCTCGTGGAAAAGGACATGCATATGGGAGTTTTCGTGGCCAACCGGATCAACTGGTCGGAGCCTACCCTGACGAATGGGCCCGGCGAACACCGGGACGCTTTCCTACAGGATATAAACGAGGCGGTGGAGGTTGCCAAGCGCTGCAACGCGACCTGGATGACGGTGGTGCCCGGCTTCGTGCAGATGCGGCTCGAGCCTTTTTACCAGATGGCTAACGTGGTGGAAACGCTGAAGCAGGGAGCGGCCATCCTGGAACCCCACGGCCTCGTGATGGTGCTGGAGCCGCTGAACTACCGCAACCACCCTGGCCTCTTCCTCACGAAGGCTTCACAGGCCTACGCCATCTGTCAGGCGGTCGGGAGCCCCAGCTGTAAGATCCTGTACGACATCTACCACCAGCAGATTCAGGAGGGCAACCTGATCCCGAATATCGACGCTGCCTGGGAAGAGATCGCCTATTTCCAGATCGGGGATAACCCGGGGCGCAAGGAACCCACGACCGGGGAGATCAACTACGAACGGGTGCTGGGTCACATTCATGATAAAGGCTTCACCGGCGTATACGGCATGGAGCACGGCAACAGTCGCGACGGAAAAGAGGGGGAAATGGCCGTCGTGGAAGCCTACCGGAAGGTGGACGCGACCGCTTAGGTAGCATGAGGCAAATTCGCTTGTCTATTCTATGTGTGGCCTGTTTTGGCCTTGCGAACTGTGGCCCGTCCGACCCGGTCGATCCCGTTACGGAGCCGCCTGTACGCGAGTCGCCGGCGGGGGTCACCAACAGCGAAGAACTGGACTTTGCCCGCAAACGCGTCGAGCGAATCGCGAATATGGACGACCGGGGTAAGCTCGAACATGACACCATCCGCTTCACCTGCGCCAACGAGGGACTGACGGGCTACTACGTCCGCACCTTCTTCGACCACGATCTGGTCCGCGTCCGCCTGATGATCGAGTCATCCGGATCGGCTACCTATCATCTCGACGAGGGGACGGTCTACGCCGCCGAAATACGATCAGGGGAAGGCAGGAACAGGCGCTACTACTACGCCGGCAACCTAATCGCGAGCGAGGGCGAAGAACGTACGCCTCCACTTCCCCGGGAGCGTCTGCTCGGAGCGGCGGCGGCCGGAAAGGTTCCCTGCGATTAGCTTTCGGCGTACCAATTTTCCAGCCGCACCTCGATGTCGTCATTTTCCTCGGTGACCATCCGGCGGAAAGCCTCCACGTCGCTCTTCGTTCCGTCCTGATTGCGGTAGTGGTAGGGGTAGACGACCTCTGGGGCGAAGTCCAGTACGGCGGAGGCGGCCTGCTCGATATCCATGGTGTAGGGCAGATTCATACAGACGAAGGCAAAGTCGATGCCCGTTAGCGCCCGCATTTCCGGCACCCCTTCCGTATCGCCGCTGAAGTAGTAGTCTTCATCGTTCAGGGTGAGGACGTAACCGTTGAATTTTCCCTTGGGGTGAAAGTTCTCCTTGGGCGGGGGGTTGTAGGCGGCTACGGCGCGCACGGCCAGGACGTCATCCGACCAGCTCTCTCCGTTGGCCAGCACGTGGGTGGTCGCGAAGGGGTCCTCCATGATTTCGTTCACTACCGCTTGCGGCGCGACGAGGGTGGCTTGGCTCAGGTCCAGCCCGGATAGGGTTTTCATATCCAGGTGGTCGGAGTGGGTATGGGTGATAAGCACGTAGTCCGGCGCGCCGAAGCCCGTGTACCGCTCAGCGCCATCGTAGGGGTCGATAAGGATCGTCAGGTCGCCAGCCGTCAGCGCGACCGAACCGTGGACCACGGGGTGAATGGCTACGCCGGTCACCTCATCTACTTCCAACATCACGGTTTCTTCCGGTAGCTCGGCTTCCGTGGCCGGTTCCGCCGGGGAGGAGCAGTGGGCGAGGACGCAGGTGGAAAGTATACAGAACAACATTCGGTGGAACATGGTATGGGTATTTACCGACCGTAACCAGGGGAACGTCGGCCGGTTTGCCTATGCGTCTGCTAACTTTCCTACTTCTCATTTCTACCGCCGCCAAACTTCCCGGGCAGCAGCAACTCTTTACCGGGGCCAGTTTCGAGCACGAAGTGACGCAGCGGTATGGCTACGTGCTGGAAGTGGAGCACCGGCAGATCGTGAATACGGGAAGGGAGAATCGGGTCTTGCTACTGGGTGCCCTCAATTTCCTGCTCAGCGACTGGCTCAGCGTCACCCCTGGTGTACGGGTGACCCCCGACTACGGGGAAGGCCCGACGGAGTACCGTCTCTTCACCGACCTGAACACGGCCGTTGGACTGGGAGACGGCCCCTTCACCCTCGAAGGACGCATCCGATCGCAGTACGAACGGCTGATTACCAGCGAACCTTTCACTCCGGAAGTTGCCGTTCGCCCCCGAATTGGCCTGTCCTACGAACTGACTGACCACACCGGTTTCGTGATCGAGTACGAGGCCCGGTACCGCTTTGATCAACGAAACGAGTTCGCCCGCCACCGTTACACCCTCGGCATCTCTCAGGAACTGTCCACGCGGGTTTCCATCGAGGCCTTCTACCGATTGGAGCGGGACACCAATGTCGCGGATGCCGTAACCGAGCCAACCATCGGGCTCTTCCTGGAATACATACTGCCCGATGCCCGGGACCGCGACTGGCGCTATCGCCGCCCCTTCGGCCGCAGCGTGCTTTGGTAGCCTACATTCCCGGCACCAGCATGACGGCGTTTTGCATGAGTCGGCTGGGGCCGCGCCAGAACATGCGGAAGTGAGGATTATCGAGCAGGTAGACGAGCTTTCCCCGCCCGATCTGCCGCACGCCGGCCCAGGTGTTGCCCGCCAGACGCTCCAGATTGTCCTGGCCGGCGTAGCCGGCCGCCAGCAGTTCGTCCGGGCTGGTGGCGTAGCGGCCCACGGACTGCAAATTAGCCATCGGGCGTAGTGACTCGCTGCCGAATTTAAGGGTGTACACCTCGGGTTTCATGCCGAAGGCCAGGGGGTGGGTGGTGTCCAGACTGGCGTGCAGGGCCGTACCCGGTACGTTTTGCTTCCCGAAGTACTCCGTCCGTTCCGCGTAGGTCAGGGTTGCCGCTTCGGCGGAAGTGTCCCGCTCCGGGCGCAACAGTCGCTGATCGGTGAAGGTATTCGCCGCGGTAAAGAAAGCGGCCGATTCCCCGACGGCGATCAGCGTTCCCCCGGCCGTGATCCAGTTCATCAGCGTCTTCCGTTCCTCCTTTCCAAACACTTCGTCGAGGCGTCCGGCGTCCGGCAGGATCAGCACATCGTAGTCGTTCAAGTCGGCGTAGCCGTAGCGGGCACCGAATTTGGGGACGGCCGTCTGCCGCAAAACCTCCGTACGCAGGCGGGTCACCGGGAGCTTGGTTTCCCAATCGAACAAGAAGTAGATCTGACCGCTGGTGTAGGTATTGAAGGGCTGATCGACGAGCATGGCCACCTCCGGCCGGCGCAGGGGGTAGTTGCGGGTATTGGCCAGGTCGTTGCCGACCCGCATCCGCCCGGTGGAGAGTGCATCGACGCGGACTCCCGCCTCCCGCGCCACGGTTTGCATGCGCTCAGTCAGATCGGCGGCGCGGTCCGGATTGCGCCCCCGTAAGACAATGAGGCTACCGGCCGGATACTGGCGCCCCTCGTCGGTGGTGAAGGGGGCAAGTGAGGCGCGTACGCTCACGTCCTGTTTCCAGAGCTCGGCCAGGGCGCGGGGGGCGTTGCGCTGGCCGTAGTCGATGACGTAGGCGTAGGTCCGCTCATCGGCCGAACCGCTCAGGCCCGCGGGAATGTCCACCTCCCCTGCCGGCTCGGTATCGACCGTCACCGGAGAATCGAAACGGTAGGCCTCCAGGTTATAGGCCAGGGGGGCCGCCCAGGTCGACATATCGTACATCACGCTGTCCTCGATGGCCAGCCGGTTGGACATGATGCTGTTGACGAACAGGTGTCGCGGCTGCTCGGTGGCGATGATGTAGCTGCCGGCCGGGTGGGTGCGCTGCTCCACGCGCTCCGCATCCCGGTAGCTACTACCGGAGGCGGTCAGGGCTTCGGTAGTCCGTTCCACCTTAACGCCGTTGAGTAGCATCATGCGGACGAAGTCCACCACGTAGTCGCTGCCGTCGTCTTCGATCAGGTAAGCGGTGGTCCCTTCCTGACTGTTCAGGGGGTCCCAGGCACTCAGGCTGTACTCCTGGAGGGCAAGCCGGTTGGCAGCCGCGGTCTTGAGCTGGGCAATGCTGGTGGTGTAGTGGTCCCAAATGCGCTGGCGGAGCGTAAGTATATAGCCGTCCTCCGTTTCCACGGCCCGCCCGGCCCCGATCCCGCCCTGCTCGGTGAGCATCCCGATGGCCCCCATAACGGAGGGGTAGCTGCTTCCGTAGCTGGGATAGTAGAAATCAAAGCGATCGCGGGTGAAGTAGCTGATGCCCTGCTCGTCGAAGCGGGCAATGTTGGCGCGGCCGAAGGTGTCGGCCCATTTTTCGTAGGCTTCCGGCAGCAGCAGGTTGCGGGGTGTCGTACCCGGTACGGTGAAGTAGTTGGCGTCGTAGCCCTGCTCGTGGTAGTCGGTGTGTACGCTGGGCATCCAGTCCTGGTAGGCCCGCGTATGTCCACGGCTTTCCGGATGGACGCCCCAGACCCAGTCGCGATTCAGGTCGAACCAGTAGTGGTTGGTGCGGCCATTGGGCCAGGGGGCGTAATGCTCCAGATCGCGGGGTTCGGTGCCGCCGGTGGCCCGGGCCATGCCGTTGTACCAGTAGACGTAGCGGTCGCGGCCATCCGGGTTGATGCAGATGAAGAGGAGGTTCACGGCTTCCTGCAGGGCTTCCTCCAGGGCTTGGTCCTGCGTCGTGGCCAGCTCGTAGGCAAACTGCATGGCAGCCTCGGTACTGCTGGCCTCGTTGCCGTGAATATTGTAGCTGTACGAGTTGATGACGGGCTGGCCTTCCAGTAGCGCTTGCACCTGCGTCCCCGCCCCCCCGGCGTTGTTGACCATTTGCTGTTGTCGCTGCTGAATTTGGTCCAGCCGTTGCATATTCGATTCGTCGCTAATCACGAAAAGGAGCAGTGGCCGTTGCTCGTAGGTGGTTCCGTACCGCCGTAATTCCACGCGGGGACTGGCTTCAGCCAGGTAGCGGCAGTATTCCGCCACCCGGGCGTATTCGGTGAAGCGCTCTCCCGGACGATAGCCGAGAAACTGACCGGGTGACCGGATATCGGTCGCGGTCTCGTTTTCCGGGAAGGTCAGCCGCTCGTAAATATCGGTTTGGGCGGTGGCCAGCTGGGGGAGGAGGAGTAACAACAGCCAGATTCGGTGCATCATGGTTTGTAAGGTATGGAGCGCAAGGTAATAGCCGCTCGCCCGGAGCCCAATTGGCCTGGCACCGTTCCCTCAACGGCGACTACCGTTTCCTCAAAGCCGAAATTTAATTCGAGCCTAAAGCGCAATTTAGACATCGTGTAATAGGCTAATAGGGCAGACCGCCTTATTTTATTGGTTTTCAGCGCCTCATACGTGACGAACCTTTCGTTGCGTTCTGAACTTGATTGATTTGCGTCTCTGATTTAGACCCCTGATACCTACACACTCTTACACGTCAAACCATGTTACACTACATTTTTCTACCGGTACTCTGCCTGGGAGTTTCGGTGCTGCCGGCACAGGGACGGTGCCAGCGCGGCAACTGCGAGAACGGTGAGGGAACCCTTCGATTTGCCGACGGTGCCCTGTACACGGGAGCCTTTCGCGATGGCCAGTTTCACGGGCAGGGCAGCCTGCTCTACGCCGACGGTTCCACCTACACCGGGTACTTCAGAAATCAACGGCCCAACGGGATCGGAACCCTAATCGACCCCAAGGGCAACCGCTACACCGGTATGTGGCAGGATGGCAAACGGGAAGGAAAGGGCGAACTGCATTATGCCGACGGCAGCCGCGTCGCCGGGCGTTGGGTGGCCGATCGACTGGAGGGGGACGTCAAACTACTGTACGCTAACGCCGACCACTACGCCGGACAGATGCACCACGACCGCATCGAAGGCTACGGCACGATGAGCTACGCCAACGGGGATCGCTACACCGGGGAGTGGCAGAATAACCAACGCCACGGCAGCGGCACCATGCGCTACCTCAATGGCGTGGAACTGCAAGGCAACTGGCGCAACGACCGCCTGAGCGTGGACTGGGACCGCCTGGGCTATACCGGACCGAAAGAGACTCTGCTGTCCTGCAATGAGGGCTGCCCCGATGGTGACCACCGCTTCACCTACTACGATGGTACGGTCTATTACGGACAAATGGTCAACGGAACCCCCCGTGGCCGCGGTACCGTGGACTTTGCCGATGGCCGGACCTACACCGGCTACTTCGAGGATCACCGCCCCCACGGCATCGGGCTGATGACGTATCCCGACGGGCGGCGCAGCGGTGGGATCTGGAATGCGGGCACCCTGTACGAGTCCATGCACGAACAAGCCGGGGAAGTGGTTGCCGCTAAGTCGTACGACCCCGAGGTCCGGGTCTGGGCCGTCGTCGTCGGTTGCGCCCAGTATCAGCACATGAAAACCCTGCGGTACACGGATGACGATGCCTACAAATTCTACGCCTTCCTGAAAAGCATTGAAGGCGGGGCCCTGGATGATCGACAGGTAAAGGTGCTCGTAGATGAAAGCGCGACCGAGGCCAATATTCTGGCTACCATGCGGGAGACCTACCGGCAGGCGGACGAAAACGATGTCATCCTGTTTTACTTCAGTGGCCACGGACTGCCCGGCTCCTTCCTGCCCACTGACTACGACGGCGCCGATAATGCCCTGGCACACCAGGATGTCCGGCAGGTACTGGACGAGAGCCGTTCCCGCCACAAGCTCGTTATCGCCGACGCTTGCCATAGTGGTAGTTTGGCGGCCCGTAGCGGCCGATCGAACGAAGCTACCCTTGCGGCCTATTACGGAGCCCTGACGGATGCGACATCCTCCACCGCCCTACTGATGTCGAGTAAGGAGGAGGAGATCAGTCTGGAAGACGGTGGCCTTCGCTCCGGGGTGTTCAGCCACTATCTGATCCGGGGTATGAAGGGGGAAGCGGATCGCAACCACGACCTGCTGATCTCGATCCCGGAGTTGTTCCAGTACGTCTACACCGGCGTTCGCGAATACACCGGCAACGTTCAGACCCCCACCCTTACTGGCACCTACGATGCCGAACTCCCGATTGCCTCGGTGCGCGCCCGCTAAGGGTCATTCCGCCCGCCGGTACACGTAGTACTCTACTGCCCGCGGCGTGTAGGTCACGCTTTTAATGGATTCCGGTACCCGGATCATGCGCAAGGGCACGGTGTTGTTGCCCGTTACCGCCCGCAGTTGGTCGATGTCGGCCTCTACGCGAAAATCGGAGGGGCGGTACTGCCCGAAGTTGCGCTGGGGAATGGTGAGCGTCAGGGTGACGGTGCTAGGAAAAATGCGAAAGGAGTCCGACACGGGCGCGTTGCGGATACTGATCGGCACCTGCAACTGCTGCTCGATGAAGGCTTCGACCTCCAGGTTCACCCGCACGTCATCGTAATTCAGGATGAGCGCCTCGCCGGGCCGTTCGAGGGGGGCCAGAAAAACCCGGTCGCTTTCCAGCCCTTCCAGTTCAATGGCTTGCATCGGCCAGGAGTCGATGGTGTCGAGTACATCCCCCGCTCCGGAAAGCGTTACGCTGTCGGGAGTGAGGACCACCCCATTGGGTGAAAAGTATCCGGGCTTGAAGGTCGCCCGAACATGGGGGATGACCGGCACCCGCTTCCCGTCCCGCGGCGTAGTGTAGACGGTAAGGGATTCATAGCCCATGTTTTCCACCGTGAAGTCGCCGCTGCTGAGGTTACGGGCCACTTGTTGCTGCAGCAGGCTTGAACTGAGCAGAAGCTCCTTGGTTTCCGTCAAATCGATAATCACCTCGACCGTGCTGCTGGACAAACTTTCCCAAATCAAATTCCAGCCACTGCCGACCAGCTGTACCGGTACCCTGCGGGGCGGGTTGCCGGCCATCACGCGTTCGGGTCCGGTTTGGTAAGTCAGCACGACTTCCCGGTCCACGCGATATTCCTGGCTCAGGTTCAGGATAAGCCAGAACACGAAGGCCAGCAGGATACAAATAAGCAGGACCTGGCGGTCGGTGGCCGCCATGTCTCGCAGGGGCATTCTAATCCTCAGTCTTCGGAGGATAGAACGCATCGGTAAGTTCCTTGGAGATTGCATTTTTCGTCACCTGAAGGTACGTTTTGCTGCCTACGTTCAGCGTCACGGTCTTGTCCTCGATCCGGTCGATGGTGCCGAGGATGCCGCTGGCCGTTACGACGCGCTGTCCCTTTGCCAGGCCCTCCATGAAGGTTTTCTGCTGCTTACTCCGCCGGCGCTGGGGGATGATCATCGTGAAGATGAGTACGGCCAGCATGGCAATCATGAAAAAACCGTTCGTAAATAGCGAGCCTCCCGCTTGTAAATATAGCATAGGTAGTAAGGTTATTTTGCGACCACCATTCCTTGCAAAAAAATGGTGGTGGTGGATGGTAAGGTATTGGCCGTCAGTACGATCGGTTTACGTTGTTGGCCGCTCTTCCCGGCCGTATCGAAGGCTACGGTCACTTCCCCGCGCTTACCGGGCTGAACCGGCCGCTCGGGGTAGCTGGCCACCGTACACCCGCAGGATGAGCGGGCAGCCGTGATGAGTAGGGGGTAATCCCCCGTATTGGTGAACGAGAACGTATGGCGGACCCGCCTGCCAGCCGGAGCCGTACCAAAATCATAAGTCGATTGGCTGAACGTCATCTCAGCGGCGGAAAGGGAATCGCTCGCATCCGCCCGGGGGTGACGGATCAGCGCGGCGTTACCACTGGGCGGGGACGCAGGTGCAGGGGTTTCCGGAGCGGAAGGACCGCACGACAAAACGCCGAAAAGCAGCAAAAATGTGAGGACAACTTTCATGGCCGCCGGGGTGAAGCGGCGAAGATACGCAGCCGGGGGTGTACCTTGTGCGGACTGCCGTCTACCAAATATCCTGATAGCATGCGCGTTTTTCTGGTCGGTTTTATGGGCAGCGGGAAAAGCCGGGTCGGGCGGGAACTGGCCGCACTGATCGGTCTGCCCTTCCTCGACCTGGACGAATACATCGAGGAACAGGCCGGCATGACCGTGCGGGCCATCTTTGAAGGGCGGGGTGAGGCGTACTTTCGCGAACTGGAGCGCGAGTTGCTGGCAGCGCTACTCCATCAGCCCGCTTTTGTGCTGGCTACCGGCGGGGGTACGCCCTGCATCGGCCATACGATGGAGTTGTTAAATCAAAACGGGACTACCGTATTCCTGGACCCTCCCGAAGAAGAACTGTACCGGCGCTTGATCGGTGAGCGGGCGCAACGCCCCCTGTTACGGGACAAAGCTGATCTGCGTGCCTTCATTTCGCTAAAGCTCGCCGAACGCCGGCCGTTTTACGAACGGGCGGATTTTTCCCTGCCGGGATCGGAAACACCCGAGAAAATAGCCCGGCAGATTATGCAACGACTCCCCTCCCCCACCGCTTCCTAGCCTATGCGTCTTTCTTTCTTCCTCTTCCTCTTTTGCACCTTCACTACGCTACAGGCCCAGACCGAGAGTCGGCGGAGCCTGTATTTCGTCGGTTTCACCGATAAGGTCGGAAGCCCGTTCAAACTATCCGAAGCCGGCCGCTTCCTCAGCCAGCGGGCCCTCGACCGGCGCAGGCTTCACAGCCGGGAAGTGACGAAAGTGGACCTACCAGTAAGTGACGACTACGTAAAGGCCATTTCCGACCGCGGCATCCAGATATGGTTACTCAGCCGATGGATGAACGGCGTGGTAGTAGCTGCGAGCGAACGAGAGGTAGACGGGCTGGCGGCATTGGATTTTGTGGATACCACCTTTTACGCTGCTCCTCTGCAGTATAACCGACCGTCTCCCTTGCCGCTGAAGGTGGTTCTGGACCGGCCGGCCCCAAAACCACGCATGGTGCCCGTGACGCGAACGTTCTATGGCTACGGCTTTGACAACCTGCAACGCATGAACGGTGATAGTCTGCACGCTGCCGGTTTTCGCGGTGCCGGGAAGTTGGTCGCCGTATTTGATGGCGGCTTTCCCGCAGTGGGCTACCCCGATTTCCTGGGCTACGACGATCCGGCCTGGGTGCCGGCCAACTACGACCTGGTCGAGCAGGACTCTACCGCCCTCGACGGCTCTACCCACGGGGCGACGGTACTGAGCACGATGGCAGCCCACCACCCTTTCTTCTACATCGGTATGGCGCCCGACGCCCGCTACCTGCTCTTCAAAACCGAAAATGGACGGGGCGAGCACCGGATGGAGGAACTCAACTACGCCATTGCCCTGGAGATTGCCGATAGTGCCGGGGTGGATGTCGTAAACAGCAGTCTGGGATACACCACTTTCTCCAACAGCAACATGGACTACACCCACGCCGACCTGGACGGTCGCACGAGCCCGGCCTCCATCGCTATCGACCGGGCTTACGATCGCGGTATGATCATCGTAACCAGCGCGGGTAATAGCGGAGGGGACGAGTGGGGGCGCATCAGCGTTCCGGCCGATGCCCGCGGCGTGTTCAGTATCGGCGCCGTGGATGATGCCAATGAGCGGGCGTACTTCAGCAGTCTGGGCCCGACGGCGGACGGAAGGATCAAACCGGATGTAAGTGCACCCGGCGTGAACGTGCCGGCGGTAGCGGCCAACGGCATTGGGTTGACCGGCGCGAACGGTACCAGCCTGAGCTCCCCCCTGGTGGCCGCCCTCACCACCTGTTTGTGGCAGGCCGTACCCGAAGCGACCAATCAGCAGGTCCTGGATGCCATCCGGCGGACAGCCTCACAGGCCGGGGCCCCCGACAATGAATTGGGGTACGGGGTGCCGGATTTCGCCGCCGCCGCCCGCTTACTGAACGAGTGGGTGAAGCCCGAACGATCGCGGTAGTTGGAAAGATATTCCCCAAGCAGCTTGAACCAACCGGGGGAAATTCCTATTTTTGGGAAAGGCGATCGCAACAAAGTGTGCAACTTTGTTTTGTAAGCCTACAGAACTGGCGGGCCCGCCCCGCCGCCGTTTTTATTTGGTATCAGTAAGTTGGAACGAGCCTCGGCGTCCCCCGGACGACCGGGGTTCTTTACTAGCGGGCGAATTCGACCCGTCTTCCCCGCACCGAATCGTCCACCCGCCCCCCCGAATAGGCTAGCTGCCCACTCACGATGGTCTCCCGGACCCGGCCCTGCAGCTCCCAACCCTCCAGCGGCGACCAGCCACATTTGTAGCGAATGTTGTCCGGTGAAACAGTCCAGCGTTCCCGGGGATCATAGACCACGACATCGGCCCACATGCCAGCCTCCAGGTAGCCGCGGCGATCGATCTGATAACAGACGGCTGGGGCGTGGCACATCTTTTCCACGATTTTCTCTAGCGTGATCTTGCCCTGTTGGTGTAGCCGCATCATCAAGTCCAGGCTGTGCTGAACCAGGGGTAAGCCGCCGGGGGCTTTGAAGTAATTCCGCTGTGCCTTCTCACCTCGGGTATGGGGGGCGTGATCGGTTGCGATGACGTCAAACCGATCCGCCAACAGGGCGGGTAGCAGGGCAGCGTGGTGGTGAGCGTCTTTAATGGCCGGGTTACATTTGATGCGGTTACCCTGGGTAGCGTAGTCGGCGCTGGTGAAGGTGAGGTGGTGGACGCAAACCTCCGCGGTGATCCGCTTTTCTTCGAGCGGAATGTCGTTACGAAACAGGGCTACTTCATCCGCCGTGCTGATGTGGAGAATATGTAGCCGGGTGTTGTGGCGGGTAGCCAGTTCGATGGCGAGTTTGCTACTCTTCAGGCATCCGGCGGCGGAGCGGATGTGGGGGTGTTCGCTGACCGGAATTTCCTCTCCGTAGCGTTCGCGGGCGGCGGCGGCGTTAGCGCGGATCGTCGCCTCGTCCTCGCAGTGGGTGGCGATGAGGAGCGGGCTCTTGGCGAAGAGAGCGTCGAGGGTTTCCTCACTGTCCACGAGCATATTGCCCGTACTGCTGCCCATGAAGATCTTCAGACCGCATACCTGTCTGGGATCCGTGCGCAGGGCCTCGTCCAGATTATCGTTTGAGGCACCCATGTAGAAGCTGTAATTCGCGGGGCTACATTCAGCGGCGATGCGGTACTTTTCTTCCAACAGCAGCTGGTTCAGGGTGCCGGGCTTCGTGTTGGGCATTTCCATGAACACAGTCGTACCCCCGGCTACGGCCGCCCGGCTTTCCGTGGCGATGGTGGCCTTGTGGGTCAATCCGGGCTCCCGGAAGTGAACCTGGTCGTCGATGATCCCGGGCAGGACGAAGCAACCTTCGGCGTTGATCTCCCGGTCGACCGTCGCATCGATCTCCCCATCCACGCGCTCGACAAATCCTTCGCGGATGAGCACGTCGGCTTGCTGTTGGGTACCGCGATTGACGACCGTACCGCCTTTTATCAAAATGCTGCTCTTTTTCATAGTCCCGGCTTTGCGGCAAAGTAAGGCATCGGTCGACTTTAAGTCCCCGTTAATAGATGATGTATGGTTTTTAAGACTTTCTGCTGCAACCTTTGGAGTTGTACAGCCGCCATTGGAGCAAATGGCTTTTTTCATCAACCATCAAAGACCTTCAGCTATGAATCGACTATACCTGACCTTCGCCGTCTGCCTTTTTACCCTCTCCCTATTCGGCCAGGCCGGAGGGCCGGCCCTGGCCTACGCGGAGCAGGATGCCCCCACGGGTATTCTGGCATTCAAAAGCGCTACGACACCTACGGCGCCCGCTACCTCAAAAACCTTCACGCTACGCCGGGAACGGACCCTGCTCGGCGATCTCGATCTCAGCGGAGCCTGGGGCGGCCCGACCTACAACTACTCCGCTACCGGCGACGACTGGTCGCTGGTCCGCGGGGGCTTCGGGGGCCTGGAGTTCGGCGAGGACGTCTTCATCGGCTACGGAGGCTGGTCTTCCCGGGAGCCCTTCACTACGGATGAGGCACCCAGTTCGGGAAGTCGGCCGCAGTATGACTTTCGCCACGGAGGCTTTATCATCGGCGTGGCCCCGGGCGCGGACAACGTAATCCACCCCCGGCTGACGGCCATCGTCGGACCGGGTCGCATTGACTACCGCACCTCCACGGGATTGGCGGAGCGGGAGCGGATGCTGGTCGGCCAATTGATGGGCGGAGCGGAGATCAACCTCTTCCAGTGGTTCCGCCTGGGTATCGAGGGCGGCTACCGTTTTGCCAGTGGGGTCGACATCGACGACGTGCCCATCAGTGGAAGCGATGTAAGTGGAGCCGTCTTCCAGATCGAGGCGCGCTTCGGGTGGAGTTGGTAGGAATTTTTTCCGGACCTTCGCCGGCGTATGCAAGACAGCCCTTCCCCCATCAAACACGTCGCCATCGCCGGGAACATCGGAGCCGGTAAAACTACGCTCTGTCGCCAGCTCGGACAGCACTTCGGCTGGGACGTCCACTACGAGACCGCGGACAACAACCCCTACCTCAGCGATTTCTACACCGACATGAAACGGTGGAGCTTTAATCTCCAGGTTTACTTTCTGCACAATCGCTACAAGCAGATTCTGGAGATCCAGGAGGGGCGGAAGACCGTCGTTCAGGACCGGACGATCTACGAGGATGCCCACATCTTTGCCCCTAACCTTTACGGGATGGGATTGATGACCGAGCGGGACTTCAACAGCTATACCGAACTATTCCATACGATGACCAGCCGCATCCAGCCGCCGGACCTGCTGATCTACCTGCGGGCCGGAATCGGAACCCTGGTCGCCCACATTGAAAGTCGTGGACGGGACTACGAGGGCAGCATGAGCCTGGACTACCTCAAGCAGTTGAACCGTCGCTACGAAGACTGGATACGTGGCTACACCGAGGGGAACATCCTGATCGTCAACGTCGATGAGGTTGACTTCGCGAACAAAGCGGAGGACCTGGGACAGGTGGTCGAGCGGGTTGGCTCGAAGCTGCACGGTTTGTTCTAATCGGCTAGGGCCGAGTGCAGATCGATGTACACCCCTTCCCGCTTGGCGGGGGATATAGTCTGCAAGTACTCGGAGGCCTGAGCGCGGGTGTTCTCCACGAAAGGGCGTATCTGAAAGAGCCAGATCTTATCGTCCTGGAAGCCCAGTTCAACGTCATACGGCCCGTCATTCGGCATACCGGAGGCGGAAGGCATGACGCGTTCCACTTCCTGCCCGAGTACGTACAGATCAACCAGATTTTCAGGCGAGAGCACGGGGCGATCGAAGGTCGCCGTTAACATCCGGCTGCCGCCGGTATCGGGTAACTGACGATACAGCCGCTCCCGTGCGGGGGCCTGGAGAATAAATCGGCCATCCTTTCTCAGCAGGTAAGATTCGGCGGATTGGCCGTCCACCGCGCCACCGGCCCCGCGGCTGAAAGCCACCGTAATGTCATCCGGATCGCCTGAGGTAACCCCCTTAGTGATCATGACCCCGGAATAGTCCACGTCTACGCTCGGAATGATGAGAATGGACGGGAACACATTTTCCGGATTCAACAGATACCGCTGCCGCCACCGGTAGCTTCGCTCCGTGTAGGGGCTGGCCCACACTTCCCGGATGCCCTTCAGAATGGCCTCCTCGGCAACTACATTGAAGACGGTTTTATTTAGGCCCGCACCGGTGAAGTCGGCCAGGTCCTCCATATTGGTGTCGGAGCGCAGGAAAACGGGAACGGTCCCCAGGGCCCCGCCAAGCACCCGGGAAAAGCCCCGCCGGAGTTCCCGGATCAGTTTATCCTGAATGGTGATGTGACCGATCGCCTCCCGTAGGATGCGCAGTTGTTCCAGGGTGTAGGCCTCTACCTCTTCGGGGGGCGCCTCCCGTTCTTCCATCCGGGCCGACTCCGCGAAGCGCTCGTTGAGGAAGCTCCAATAGGTGGTACTGCCGGGCTGCCCGGGCATGGGTTGATCGAGGTGCTCCCGGAAAATACCAAAGGGAATGACCAACCCTTCGACTACGTGATCCGGAAAGAGGTCCTTGAGTTGGCCAAGGTTGGCTGCCTTCGGGCCACAGCGGATACCGCTGTCCTGGCTATCCACCTCGCGCATATCCAGTACGGACCGGGTGCTCAGGTCGATCCGGTCCACGGGTACGCGAATCCGTTCCTGATTCCGTTCGGCTACGCTAAAAAGCGAACGCTCGGTATCCGTCATATCGTCGGGTGATTTCATCAGCACGGTACCGGCGTTACTCACTGCATAAAAGACCTGCTGCCCATCGTAGGGGCGAAGTTCTTCAAACTGCCGGTCGGTGAGTACGGCGTTCGGGATGCCGAGATTCCGGGCTAGCAGCTGGACGTGACTGACCATATTGCCTTCGCTGACGGTGAGAATGCCCCCGACGGGTTTCAGGTCGGCGGGCGGGCGACTGAATACAAAGATGTCCTGGTTGTTGACCTCCACCTCCTCCGGTGCTCCTTCAATGATGCGCAATCTCCCCTGCGCGTAGCCCGGGTTGAGCCCGCGGGCCTGGGCCTGGGTTTCGAGGTCCAGTATCGCATTTCCACTATCGCTATTCCGCGCCAGCCAGTCTCCCAGATCGCCGACGGCCTGCCCGAGCGGGAGAAGTACCGATGACCGGATGCGATCGTCGAGAAAGCCGAGAGCCAGCGGTTCGAAATCCGCATAGCGTTCCACCACTTCACCGTAGACGGCCCGGTTGGTCGAGGTACCCCATTCAACGAAGCGGCGTGCGTTGTCCAGGTAGTCATCCAGCATCCCGGGCCAGATATACTGGTAATTGGGGTCAGACAAGCCAGACCGGGCCGCTGCGAATTCCCAGAGCTCGACGAAGCCTGCCCCCGTGGCCGCCTCGCCGAGGTAGCATATTTTTTCCATCTGCTCCCGGGCCGTAGTGGCTTCCCATTCGCCGGCAATCCGAAAAATGAGGTCGCCGAGCTCGTTATTGAAGTCAATCAACTGCAGGCGGTGTCGCGCTGCCCGCTCGTCGTCGACCAGTGATTGTCGCAGCGCCAGCGATAGATCAGCCGCGGCAGTAAGGCGGGACAGGTGAACTGATCGGGCCTTCCCCGGACGATCGATCTGTTGGGCGAGAAACCGCTGGATGGCTACGGCCATACTATCGGAAGCCGGCAGACCCCGGCCGATCTCGCTCAACCGGTCAAGTGCCCCCCCCCCGTAGGCCCGCTCGATGTCGGCAACCAGTTGCTCGGCTTCGGCGTAGAGGTCCCGTTGTGTGAGTTCGCGTTCGTGCCGTCCCATGAAGTTCAGCACCGCACCTGCGTCCGCGCCCTCCGGACGTCCGTGTATTTTGACCCGTAAGTCCATAAAGGGGGCATAGGCGTCGGCGATCACCTTGCTTCGCGTCCGAATTTGCTGGTTCAGGTCCGTGTCCCCGCGGTGAGGGATATCACGAGCGGCCTGGCTGATGAGGTAGAAGTGCCGTTGGAGGACTTCGCGGTCACCGAGCAGCCAGATGAAAAACTGGCGCCCCCATGCCTCCTCGTCCTCGATTTGAAATGCCCCCCGGTAGTACCGTGCTTTCTCCAAAATCCAACCGTTATCCACGGCGACCAGATAATTGTTCAGCTGGTACTGCTTGAGACGGCTGTGGTCATCGTCGGCATCCCAGAAGGCAGCGTAGCGTGTATCGGTGAGAATCTGGCCGAGGTAAATGCCCTGCCGCATCAGGCGTTCCGTGGTGGCGGTGTAGCCAGCGTGCTGGTGGGCGCGGCGATCGTTCGGACAGGGGTCGCGGGCTGCCCGAACGCTACCGTCGGAGCAGAACCAGAAGATACCCCGGTAAGGCCCACGGTCGAGCTGGCGCGCTTCGGCGATGTAGTCGCGGATTTCCCGATCCGAGAGTTGCCCCTGAGTACCCGCGGGGGCCGGCGGCAGGCAAATGAGGAGGAGTAGCGTGAAGAGGGGTGAGCAGGTCAGTTTGAACATGTGGAACGATAAGGCATACGTGGCTCTCCTACCAACGGAGGGCGGTAGACAAAGGTGCGTTACCGCTGGCGCGAACATCGGCCAAAGCAATGCTTTATTAACGCAAACACTTACTCGCCTTACGTGATTGTCATTCGCATTTTCGCCTACATTTTGGGAATCACCGGCGTGGTGGGGACGCTGGTCCCCTTCCTGAAATACGACGACTGGTGGATACGGGGCTTCGATTACCCGCGACAGCAGCTCCTGTTCATACTGGGGCTTTCGGCGCTGCTCTGGATCTTCAGTCGCCACGAAAATACGTGGGTGAATTGGCTCATCTTCAGTATTCTGCTCCTGGCCACCCTCTATCAGGCTTACCGCATTCTGCCCTACACCAAGGTCTGGAACCGTGATGCGCGGGATGCCGAGCGGAGCGAGCAGACGGACGGGCACCTGTCCCTAATGGTCAGCAATGTTTTACAGACCAACCGCCGTACGGACCTCGTGATCGATTTGGTGAAGGAGCAGCGCCCCGATATTTTACTCACCGTGGAAACGAACGCCTGGTGGGAGGAAAAGCTGGCGGAAGGCCTGGATGAGCTGTTTCCCTACCGCGTTAACGTGCCCCTGGAAAACCTTTACGGCATGCACCTTTGGAGCCGAATCGAGCTGATCGACCCAGAGGTGAAGTACCGCATTAAAGACGATATACCCAGTATTGATACCCACATCGAACTGGCTAATGGCCGGGAAGTCGACCTGCGATTCCTCCACCCGATGCCACCCAGTCCTACGGAAGCCTACGCCAGTACGGGACGGGACGCGGAGCTCTGTATGGTCGGATTGGAAATCAAAGAGCAGCCCAAACGCACCGTGGTCGTGGCCGGCGATATGAACGATGTAGCCTGGTCACACAGCTCCCGCTTGTTTCAGCGGCTGAGCGGATTGCTGGACCCGCGCCGCGGCCGTGGCTTGTTCTCCACCTTTCACGCCGAACACCGGCTGTTGCGCTGGCCACTGGACCACGTTTTTCACAGTCCGGACCTGACGGTGCTGGAACTCAAGCGCCTGCCCTACGTCGGTAGCGACCACTTTCCCGTTTTGATCCGCCTGAGCTACGAACCCGAGCAGGACGAGGGCCAGGAAGAACGCCCGGACCGGGAGGATATGCAAGAAGCGGAAAAGACCATCGACATGGGGAAGCGCGAAGAGGACCATGCGGTCATTAAAGGGCAGGACTAATTCGCAAAAAAGTGTTACATACGGGCGAGGTACTACCTTCGCCCACCCTTGAATTTGCCCGTCCATGAAAAATGTCGTTTCTCAGCGCTTCATCAAATGCCACGACAAGCTTAAGTCGGAGAAACGCATCAAAAGTAGCCGGGCCTTCGCCCTTAGCCTCGACTACCTGCCGCAATCACTCAGCGAAATACTTAAGGGCCGCCGCGACGTGACTATTGAGCTACTACGGCAGTCTATCGCGAAGTATAAGCTCAACCCCGTCTACCTCTTCACCGGCGACGGCCCCATGTTCATGACCGAGGAGAGTAACCAGAACTTCCGGGTGCTGACTACGATCACGACGCCCGATGCGGACGAACTGATCGTCCACGTCCCCCTACCCGCCCAGAGTGCCTACGCTACCGAGCTCAATGACCCCTCCTTCGTGGAAAGCCTGCCGACCTACCGGCTGCCCGACTATAAATACAAAGTAGGCACCCACCGCTCCTTCGACGTGCCCGGCAACAGCATGGAACCGACCCTTTTCGAGGGGGATAAGGTGGTCTGCGCTTTTTTGGAACCCACGCTATGGGAAAGCGGCATCAAGGACAACTACGCCTACGTAGTCGTCACCCGCAGCGACGTGGCGGTAAAACGGGTGCGTAACTACATCGCCGAATCGAAGGAGCTCGAAGTCATCAGCGACAACAGTTTCTACGAAACCTACCGCCTACCCCTGGCCGACCTACGGGAAATCTGGTACGTACGTGCCCGCATTACGCCCTTCCTACCCTCCCCCCAGAACATTCAGCGCTACGTACACGACGAGATGAGTGAGCTCAAAGCCACGATTGCGCAGCAGGGCAAGCTGATCAGCCAGCTCGGCGTATCGGTGGAGAAGGTGCTCAGTGACCGCCAGAAGAAGGGGTAACCTTAGGGCAGTTCCTCCACCAGCTCGTACGACCAACTAATCTTCACCCCCCCGGCCTTTAACATCATCGATACGCTACAGAGCTTTTCCATGCTCAGCCGGCAGGCGCGCTCGACCTTTTTTTCGTCTTGCGGCCCCGCGAGCAGGTAGTGGAGATGAATGTCCGTAAAGACCCGGGGTTCGGTGTCCACCCGCTGCCCCTCCACGGTCACGCGGATATCGCGTAGGTCCTGCCGTTGTTTTTTCAGCAGCAGGACAACGTCAATACTGGAGCAACTGGCCACCGCCGCCAGTACCAATTGCATCGGGCGCATGGCCGCTCCCCCACCCCCGATGTCGGGGCTGCCGTCGGTCGTTACGGTCAGCCCTTCCTCATTGGCGGTTTCGAAGAGGAAGGCGTCGTCTTTGCGGTTCAGGGTCACTTTCATCTTTTACTATTTGCCCGTTATACGGCTCCAGGCGGTACGGCCGTCGTTGACCTCGATCCAGTATCCGTCGGGGTCCTGTAGGTACACCTGCCGTACGCCATCCGGCCGGCTGTTGGTCTGCATCTTCTCTCCCTGCCAGCTTTCAAAGGCGATACCGGCGTCACGTAGGTTCTGCACGAAAGCATCGAACTCTCCCACCGAAACAGCCAGGTGTACTCCTTTTTGCAGCCGCAGTTGACTACGGTCGGTCTCAATCACGTGCAGTGACATCCCGTCCCCCAGCGAGAGCCAGCGGATGTTCGGTTTTTCGGTACCGTTGTGGATCTCTTCCAGTTGAAAAACTTCCTGGTAGAAGTAGATCGACCGGTCCAGGTCCTCCACGTTGATGGCGTAGTGGTCGAAGCTGGCGGCAAACTTCCCCGTCTCCACCCCGAACAGTTTGGGCGGCGGGGCGCAGGTGCAAAGGAGATAGGAAACGAAAAGAAGGGAAAGACAGCGGCTGGAAACGGGAAGCATGGTGAGCGTAATTTGGTTACACGAGCAATTCGGGGGCGGTTTCTAGCGTGATGCGGCTGTCGGCCTCGAGCGTCCGGCGCATCCCCGCCGCCCGGCTGAAGACGTAGATGAAGAAGTAGCGGGCCGTCTGGATCTTTCCGTTGTAGAAATTCTGGTCGTCCGGCCCGATGGCGGGACCGCCGACGGTAGCGCCCCGGTCTAGTACCCGTTGGGCGGCAACTGCTTGCTTGAGCCACATCCAACCGATCACGTGGAGGCCGAAGTAGTCCAGAAACACCGTGGCGTCGGCCAGGAACACGCGGGGATCCTCCTTGCGGGCCAGGCCGATCAGGCTCTGCAGAATCTCCTGGAGCTGGGGCAGGCTGCGGCCGAAGGTGTCCACCAGTTCAGACAAGGACGGATGAGCGGCTGCCTGGCGCAAAGTTTCCTGTACCTCCTCGGCGAAGTAGCGGACCGCCGCTCCCTCCTGCACCATCACCTTCCGGCCCAGTAGGTCAAGGCCGTGGATGGTCGTAGTACCCTCATAGATGCTGTTGACCCGGATGTCGCGGAAAATCTGCTCCAGGGGGAAATCATCGGTGTAGCCGGCTCCGCCCAGTACCTGCATCCCCAGACTGACCGCCTCATTGCCGTACTCACTGGGGAAGCTTTTGGCGATGGGGGTGAGCAATTCGAGGAGCAGATGATCGCGGTCGTTCTGCTCGATCCGGTAGCGATCGTCGTAAAAGCTACACTGCAACAGTAAAGCAATGCTTCCCTCCACTACCGCCTTCTGGAAGAGCAGCATCCGGCGGACGTCGGCGTGCTCGATGATGGTCACCTGGGGGGCGTTCACGTCCTTGTTGCCGGGGTGGCGGCCCTGGGGACGTTCGCGGGCGTACTGCAGGCTGGCGTAGTAGGCAGCCGAGGCCGAGCCGGCGGCCATCATGCCGGTACCGATGCGGGCCTCGTTCATCATCAGGAACATATGCCTGAGGCCGTTCAGTTCCTTTCCGACCAGAAAGCCACGGGTGGGGCCCTGCTCGCCGAACATGAGGTGGGCGGCCACGTAGCCCTTTTGCCCCATCTTGCCGTAGATGCCGGCGGTGGTGACGTTGTTATCCTCCAGTCCCTGTTCTCCAGGAATGAATTTCGGTACCACGAACAGGCTTACCCCCTTCACGCCGGCCGGGCCGTCCTTTTGGCGGGCCAGCAGCAGGTGGACTACATTGTCGACGCCCGTGTGATCGCCGCCGCTGATATAAATCTTCTGCCCATTGATGTGGTAGCTGCCATCCTCCTGTAATTCATAGGTCGTGGTGATGTCGCTCAGGCTCGAACCCGCCTGGGGTTCGGTCAACGCCATAGTACCCTGCCATTCCCCCTTCGCCATGGGTTCGAGGTAGGTCTCTTTGAGATCGTCACTTCCGAATTCCCGGATCAGGTTGGCCGCGCCGGTGGTCAGGAACCCGTAGGCGGCCAGATTGCCGTTGGCGGCCTGGAAGATGAGGCTACCCGCATTGTGGACCGTTAGTGGCATTTGCTGCCCGCCCTGCTCGAACCCCCAGGCGGCACTCAGCCAACCGCTCTCGCCCATCGCCCGCATGCCCTCGCCTACCGCGGGCAGTACGTGCACTTTCCCGTCGGCGTAGTAGGCCTTGTCGCGGTCCATCTCCCGGTAGGCGGGCCAGAGGTACTGATCGGCCAGCTGTTTGGCGGCATCCAGGCTGAAATCGATGGCCTCATCGTCGAAGGCGGCAAAGCGATCGCTTTCCTGTAGGGGGGACAGATCGAGGACTTCGTGGAGGATAAAACGCAGGTTGCGCAGAGAGACGTAATTCATGGCCGTCAAGATACCAATTCACTACGCACCTGCGTCCGCGCCCTGCAATTGCGTAGTATCTTCGCGGCCCCAAAAAGACCCCGGCGTGGCGAATAAGTACTTTGACCTCATTGACCAGACCTTCTACTTTCCCCAGGAAGGTTTTGACATGGACAATGGCTACCTGACCTTTAACCGGATCCCCCTGATCCACCTCATCCGCAAGTACGGGACGCCGCTGAAGCTGACGTACCTACCCAGCATCGGCCGCAAGATCAAGGAAGCACGCAATCTGTTTCGTCGGGCCATGCGTGCGCAGGGTTACGCCGGACAGTATCACTACTGCTACTGTACCAAGAGCAGCCACTTTGCCCATGTGGTGGAGGAGGCGCTGGAGCACGACGTGCAGCTCGAGATCAGCTCGGCCTACGACGTCGACCTGATCCGGCGACTGCACAAGCGCGGGAAGGTGAAGAAAGATATCCGGATCGTGTGTAACGGATTCAAGCCGGAGAACTACCTCAACGGGATCGTAGGCCTGATGAATGATGGCTTCCATAACGTGATCGCCGTAGTCGACAATGCCCACGAACTGGACTACTACGAGCAACACGTAGCGGGCACCGCCAAGATCGGCATCCGGATGGCTACCGAAGAAGAACCTAATTTCGAGTTCTACACCTCCCGGCTGGGGCTGCGGATGGCGGACGTGCTGCCGCTGTTCCGGGAACGCATCCGCGACAGCGAAAAGCTGGAGCTGCACATGCTTCACTTCTTCGTCGATACGGGTATCAAAGACAGCCTCTACTACTGGGGGGAGCTGAAGAAAGCCGTACGGCTGTACGGAGAACTCAAACAGGAAAGCAGCCAACTACATGCCCTGAATATCGGCGGGGGGATGCCTATCCGGAACAGTCTGGGCTTTGAGTTTGACTACAAGTACATGGTCCGGGAGATCGTCAAGAACATCCTCGATGCCTGCGAAGAAGATGAGGTACCGGAACCGGACATATTTACCGAGTTCGGGAAGTATACCGTCGGTGAAAGTGGTGCCACCATCTTCCAGGTGCTAGCCCGTAAGCAGCAGAACGACAGCGAAATGTGGTACATGATCGACAATTCGCTCATGACCACCCTGCCCGACGCCTGGGGGATCGGCGAGCGCTTCATCCTACTACCAATCAACAAGTGGGACCGGGATTACCGGCGGGTGAATATCGGCGGCCTGAGCTGCGATAACAGCGACTACTACAACAGCGAAGTGCACGAAAGTCAGGTCTACCTGCCCGTGGATAAGGAGGGGGACGAGGAGCCGCTTTATCTGGGATTCTTCCATACCGGAGCTTACCAGGATAGCATCAGCGGGTACGGGGGCATCAAGCACTGCCTTATCCCAAGCCCGCAGCACATCATCCTTGATCTGGACGAGGCCGGAAACCTGACGGACCGGCTCCTGGCGGGGAAGCAAACGCCGGAGAGTATGTTGCAGATATTGGGGTATTAGGGGTGTCGGGGTGCGGGGTGTCGGGG
>CAZKPE010000024.1:4643-27622 GCA_964554545.1 uncultured Lewinella sp. | reverse complement strand
TCGTGGCGCTGGTAGCGCAGGCTGGTACCGCTCCAGGGGTAGATACGGCGGTCGGTGTAGTTCTCGTCCTTCTCATTTTCCTGCAGACCTTCCAGGGCCAGGGCGGCGTACTCCCATTCGGCTTCGGTGGGTAGGCGGAAATCGGGTTGCAGGATGCCGTCCGCCATACGTACCGGGCGGGTGCCGCCGGTCCGCATATCCTTCTTTCCCTTGCGCTCCACGCCCTCGTACTGTCCGGCCAGATAGGCATCGGTGACGAACACGTCGCTTCCAGCCTGGTCCGGCCGTTCTTCCTGGATACCCTTGTCGATCAGGATCGCTTCGTTGACGCGGTCGGTCCGCCAGCGACTGTATTCCCGGGCCTGGGTCCAGGATACCCCGACTACCGGGTGCATGCCGTAGGAGGGGTGGCGTAGATACTGCGTGACGTAGGGCTCGTTGAAGGCCAGTTCATCGCGCCAAACCAAGGTATCGGGAAGGGCGCGCTGTAGCACTTCCGGATATTCGCTGTATACGTCGGCGGTCCAGTCAAGGTACAGCAGGTAATCCTCGTTGCTGATTTCCGTCTGGTCCATGTAGAAGCTGGCCACCGTCACCCGGCGGGGAATATTGTCCCAATCGTAGGGTACATCCTCTTCCGTATATCCCATCACGAAGGTTCCGCCGGGGATAAGGACCATATTAGGCGGGGTCTCCTGCCCTTCGAAATCGTCGTTGCGCTCGTAGCCGCCCCACTTTTCGTCGTTGTACTTCCAGTTCGTGGTGCGGGACCGGTCGCTGTCGCGATTACAGGCGGCCAGCAGCAGGACCAGGAGACAAAGGGGTAGCGTATGGGATAATACTTTCATAAGTAGCTTCGGTAGGCCGGTTCACGGCGGGGTAGACGGTATCCGCCCACGGCTAGTAAAACCCCCGAGTGGGGCAGACTATTGTATGCAAAACCTTAAATCTCTGTCCAAGTTCTGTCGCAATGCTTGCACCTGCGCCCGCGCCCTATTGGTTGCGCTTGTTGATCTCATCCTGTAGCTGCCGGCGTAACTCCTGCTCGACGGTCAGGCGGCTCCGACGGCTCTCCTCCAGTTCCGCGGCCAGTTTATCCCGCTCGCGTTTCAGGGAAGTGTTGTTCCCGGCAGCAACCCGCGTACTGGCCATAGCGACCAGGAAGGCGATGAGTAGCCCGATGACCAGCCCCCACATGATAAGACTGTACGTGCCCTTATCGAGCTGCATACCCAGCAGGGAGACGGTATCCCGCTCCCGCCGAAGTTCACCGATGGTATCGTCGCGGTCGGAAACTTCCGATGCGGTCTCTTCGATCTGGGATTCCAGCTCATCCTGCCGCCGCTGCAGTTCGTCGATCTGCACCGTATAGGTGGAAATGGAGTCGCTGACGTTAGTCATAAACGCCTCCAGATAATCACGGGGCACCACCTTAAACTGGCGACTTCCCTCCCGGTACCGATTACTGACCTCCAGCATCTCGTCGAATTGCTGCCGCAGGGGGGCATCTTCCGACAGGGCCGGATTGCCGCGGCGCTGGGCCATAAGGGGTAAGCTGAGCACCAGGATCAGGAAAAACAACAAAGAACGCATACAGACTAAATTGTGGGGTCCGTCCAGCTTCGGTCTCGCAACAAAGGGGCGTAAAGGTACTTGCCGCGGCGGAACCATCCGGCAAAAAACGAGCGAGCCGCCCGTGAAGAACGGACGGCTCGCGGTTTAAACGCTAAGCTACCGGCGCCTACAGCATCTTCAGCGAGCGGTCGATGAAGGCCTTGAGCTCCTTGCCCGAGAGCAGTTGTTGGCTGAGTTGGGCGAGCTGGTAGAGGTAGGTGGCGTTGTCCTTGGCCCGCTCATCATCCGCAACGTCCAGCAGACGCTCCTTGATGATCGGGTTGTTGGCGTTGACCACGACCTGGTAGCTGTCCGGGAACATGGAGGTGTCCATGCCCTGCATGACCTGCATCTCCTTCATGCGGCGCATGAATTCGTTGCGTACGATCTGCACCGGGGCGTCCTGCACGTCGAGCGGCTTGAGTTCCACGGTACCGCTGCCGCCCACTACTTCGGTGAAGAGGCTGCTGACGGTTTCCCGTTGCTCCTCTTCCAGCAGGTGCTCCTTCTCTTCGTCCTTCTGTACGAGCTGGTCGGGGGTGGCCGAGTCGACGCGCACGAAATTCAGCTTTTCCTCCTTCTGCTCCAGCGACTGGATGGTCGGGGCATCGATGGCGTGCTCGAACTTCAGGACGTCGTAGCCGCGGTCCCTGACCGATTCGATCAGGGTGTGCTGGCGGTCGGCATCGGCGGTGTAGATGGCTACCAGACGGTCGTACTTATCGGTCTGGTTTTCGGCGATCCGCTCGCGGTATTCCTCGATGGTGAAGTACTTCCCCTCGGTATTTTCGAGCAAGGCGAACTTCTTGGCCCGGTCGTAGAACTTATCGTCCGAGATCATACCGTACTTCACGAATACGCCCAGGTCGGACCACTTCTGCTCATAGGCCTCCCGGTCATCCTTGAAGAGGCTGTTGAGCTTTTCGGCCACCTTCTTGGTGATGTAGCCGGTGATCTTCTTCACGTTCGTATCGGCCTGCAGGTAGCTGCGGGATACGTTGAGCGGGATGTCGGGGGAGTCGATCACGCCGTGCAACAGGGTCAGGAACTCGGGCACGATGTCCGATACGTCGTCGGTGACGTACACCTGGTTGCTGTACAACTGGATTTTGTTACGCTGCAGCTCCAGCTTGCCCGACACCTTGGGGAAGTAGAGGATGCCCGTCAAATTGAAGGGGTAATCGATGTTGAGATGGATCCAGAACATCGGGGGCTCGCCCAGGGGGTAGAGCTCGCGGTAGAAGGACTTGTAGTCGTCGTCCGTCAGTTCGCTGGGCGACTTCTTCCACAGCGGGGCCGTGTTGTTGATGATATTGTCGACCTCGGTTTCGATCTTCTCGGGGGCCGGTTTCTCCTCACCCTCGGCGACTTCCCCTTCGAACTCCTTGTACTCCGTCTCGGTCTTCGTGCCAAAGCGGATGGGGTACGGCAGGAAGCGGCAGTACTTCATCAGCAGCCCCTCGATCTCGTCCTCCTCCAGGTACTGCTTGCTGTCTTCGGAGATGTGCAGGATCACGTCGGTACCCTGCATATCGCGTTCGGCCTCCCCGATTTCGTAGCTGGGGTCGCCTTCGCAGATCCAGCGGACGGCGGTTGCATCTTCTTTGTAGCTCTTCGTCACCACTTCCACCTTATCGGCGACCATGAAGGCGGAGTAGAAGCCGAGTCCGAAGTGGCCGATGATGCTGGCGTCGTCCTGGTATTTATCCACGAACTCCTGGGCCGAAGAGAGGGCCACCTGGTTGAGGTACTTCTTCACTTCCTCCTCGGTCATCCCGATGCCGCGGTCGCGGATGGTGAGGGTGCCGGCCTCCTGATCGATCAGGATGTCGATGGTCTTATCGGTGTAGTCACCCTTCGCTTCCCCCTTGCGGGCCAGGGTGGCCAGCTTGGACGTGGCGTCGGTGGCGTTACTCACCAGCTCCCGCAGAAAAATTTCCTGGTCGGAATAGAGGAACTTCTTGATGATCGGAAAGATGTTCTCGGTCTGTACCGAAATGTTACCTTTTTGCATACGTTCAGTTGTTTGGTTGGGTCCCGCCCCCGGTCTTCGACTCAACTACCGTTCCAAATCCCCCGGACTGTCAATTTGTCGGGCGGCGGCGCGCAGGTGCCATGTTGGTCGATGCGTTGAACGCCGAAATCTACCTAGCGGTATAAGGCCGAACGCTCAAGTTCCTCGGCTACCGCGTCGGGAACCAGGTAGCGAATACTCTTCCCTTCCCGGATGCAGCGACGCACGTAGGTGGCCGAGAGGTGCATCAGGGGAGCGTCGTGCACGGTCACCCCCGGATGATCGGCGAGTACGCTTTCCGTGCTTCCCGGCCGGCGATACACGTCAATGCGGTAATCCCGCAGGATGATGTCGGCGTTCTTCCACTTCGGCAGGGAGACGAGGTTATCGCTACCCATGATCAGGGAGAAGCGGTACCGGGGGTAACTATCCCGCAGCACGGCCAGGGTGTCGATGGTGTAGGAGGGTTTCGGCAGATCGAATTCCACCTTACTGAGCCGCAATTTCGGGGTATTGCCAATCGCCAGGTGGACCAGGTGAGCCCGATCATGATCGCGGGCCAGAGTCTTCTGGTTTTTGAAGGGGTTCTGGGGGCTGACCACCAGCCATACTTCGTCCAGTTCGGTCTGGGTCGCCATGAAGTTAGCCAGGATCATGTGCCCGGTGTGCACGGGATTGAATGACCCGAAGAAAAGTCCGACGTTGCGCATATTTCGTTAATAGCCGCTCGGTGAGGGAGCCTCCCGAACGATGAAGAAACCTTCCTTGCCCTGCTCCTGGTACAGGGGCATCAGCAAGTAGCCGGAGCAGGGGGCCGCAATCGGGCCCCTGGCATCGTCGGCCACCAGTTCGTTTCCTTCGACCGGCACGAAGTTGCGCCAGCCCGGCCGCATGACGAAGCTGGATTTCTCGTGGTTTAGCCGGTGGACATAGGCCAGTTCCAGCAGCGTAGGTACCGATGGTGCGGCCTCGCGGAGCGTGACTTCATAGTGGGTGCTGACATCCTCGTCCCGGACGCAGCCCACCGACCGAAGCAAATTGATGGCCGCCGCCAGGGCACAGACGATCGCATCGGGGTCATCGTGGGCTCCTGCCTCAAAGGTCACGGCCCGGCACGGTCGGTCTAGGTCATACTGCCCCCGGCGGAAGTAGCTGAGGGTGGTCCCCTGTAAGTCGCTCAGCATCCCCTTTATGACCGGCACGCCGAGTTCGGAAGCCAGCATCAGACTCGCCCGGTCGTCTCCCGTGATGGCAAAGACGCCGCCCGATGCCGTAGTGGTGTGCAAGTCCAGCAGGATCAGTTCGGTGGCGGAGGAGTCAGAGAGGGCATGTTCGATCGCCGCTAACAAGCCGTCCAGTTCCCGCGCTTCGCTGCTCGCATAGGGCTCTTCGGGACGCCGGTGGACGGGGAGCCAGATTCGGTTCAGGTCCGTATCGATGTATCGCTTCCCCGCCCGCAGCGCTTCCAGGTTTCCCCGCAGGGCCAGGAGCTCCCCCCGAAAGGTGAAGCCGGGGTTCAGCAAGGGTTCCTCCTTAAGGAGATCGAAAAGCTGCTCCAGGGCGGCCACCCCGGCGGGTTCGTTCCCGTGGATTCCCCCGATGGCCACTACTAGCGGCCCCCGTTCCTGACCGACGTAGTGGCCGATCACCCGGGGGGATTCTTCGCGTGCCGCGTACATCAGTAATAGATTTGTAGCGCCACGAACTGGGATACGAAACCAAGAAGGTAACCGGCGTACAGCTGCATCGGACGGTGAGCCCCAAGAGAGAGCCGTGCCATTCCCACCCACCCGGCGCACAGCACCGTGATGATGACGATGATCGGCAAGCCGAACGTCCAGCTGCCGATCGAAATGCCGTCCGCACCGTACAAAGCAAGCAGAATCAGCGTCACGGCCGTCAGCCCACCCATTCCCGTGGCATGCAGGCTGATCTTCTCCAGCAGATTGATCACGAATGCCCCCACCAGGGCGATGATGACCCCCAGGAGAAAGGAGGTGAAAATAGTCGGCGTTTGGTTGCTCTTGCTGAAGTTCCAGAAGATCCAGAAGTAGAGGACCATGACCAGCAGCAGCGGGCCGATCCGCTCCGTCTTCTCCTTCAGCATGATGCTGTTGACCATGTTGAGTTTGACCATGATGAGCACGGCCACCACCGGAATGACGAAGGTGTCCAGGAAGATCAGGATCAGATTACCCATCGCCCGCGACTCCCCGATCGCGGTGGTGCCGAAGAGGTAGGGATTGACGCCCGCCAGGAGGAGGAAAATGTAGGTGGGGATGAGTAACGGGTGGAACAGGCCACTGACCAACAGGGCTCCATACTGGCGGGAGGGCGGGGGCAAAGCGGCGGCCGGAGCTTCTTCGGGCATGCCGCAAAATTACGGCCTAGAAAAGCAACCGGAAGGTGGTCCGCCGGTTCTGCGCCCGGCCCTGCTCGGTATCATTGGCGGCGACCGGTCGGCTTTCCCCGTAGCCCACCACCTGTATCCGCTCGGTAGCGATTCCGTTTTCCCGAAGGTAATCAGCCACTGCGGTAGCCCGCCGTTCGCTGAGGTCCTGGTTTTCGGCCTCGGAGCCGACATCGTCCGTATGGCCGGCAATTTCGACGCCGACGGCCGGTTGCCCGGCCAATAGGGCCACCAGGCGGTCCAGTTCCTCGGTTGACAAACTGAGTAGCTCGTCACTACCGGTCTCAAAAAATACGTTCCGCAGGGTGATAGCCCCGTCATCCTCAGCGTCTTCCCCGCTGAAATTTTCGGTTACCGGTTTGAGCCGGACGCGAAGACGGTAGGGTTCGCTGGCCGAGTAGAGGCCGGTAAGTATAAAGCGGTCGGAATAGAACAGGTAGCCGGCCTTGTCGATGGTGAACCCATAATCGACCCCCATCGGAAGGACCGTCACGTAGCGGCCCCGCTCGTCCGTTTGTTGAACGGACACGCCATTCTGTTTGCGTAAGGGGTGCAGCCGGACCTCCGCCTGCAGGGGCTTTCCGGTTTCATCATCGACCACCTCCACCTCGACGTAGGTAGCCGATTGGGGCCGGAGCTTTTCGGGTAGCTCGAAGGTGTAAATGTCTACGTCCCGATCGATGCCTTTGCTAAAATAGGCCGTCTTCCCATCCAGAGCCACGAAAAGGTTCGTTTCCTCGCCGGCGGTATTGATGGGGTATCCCAGATTCACCGGTGTCTTCCATTTGTTGTCTGCTCCGACTTCGGTCTTGAAGAGGTCGGCCCCACCCAGCCCTGGCCGGCCGGTGGAGGTGAAGTACAGCGTTCGGTTATCGGCGGCCCAGAAGGGGTAGCGATCATTGCCGCTGGAGTTCACCGTTGGCCCCAGGTTCATGGGTTTGCTCCAGCCGCCGCCGGCCGTCCGGCCGGCTACGTACAGGTCGTCCTTACCCAAGCCACCGTTCCGGTTGCTGGCAAAGAACAGGAGCTGGCCGTCCTTAGACAAGCTGGGCTGGCTTTCCGAGGCCCGGGTGTTTATGGCTGGCCCCAGGTTCTCGGCCCGCGACCAGCGATCACCCAGCCACCTGCTTTCGTAGAGATCGCAGGAGCCGTGCCCTTCCCGGCGCCCACACCCGGTGAAGATCAAGTAACGGCCGTCGGCCGTGATACTTTGGGCTCCTTCGTTCATCGGGGTATTCACGCCGGGTAGCGGCCGCGCCGGTCCCCAGCTTCCGTCGGGCTGGCGTTCACTTTGGTAAAAGTCTTCTTGCTCGCGATCTACCCGCCGGGTGAAAATAAGCCGTCGACCATCTATGCTCAGCGTAGGAAAGTACTCCAGGCTAGCCATCGTATTGACTCCTTCTCCTAAGGGGGTGGGCTCAAAGGGATAGGGATTGGCGGCAAGATCCGCCGCCAGCCGGGCCTGCTCCAGCAGTTCGCCTGCCTTCTCTACGGCCCGGGGCCGGCCCCGCTTTTTTGCCGCTGCGAGGTAGTTCTGGTAACTGGCAAGTGCATCCACGTACCGATCGGCGGCCGTTAGCGTTTCCGCCCGTAGTCGGTGGCCGTAGGAACGATCCCCCTGATCGACCTCCAGACCCCGATCGATCGCCCTTATCGCCGTTTCGTAACTTCCGTGGGCACGGTCTATTTCCGCCCTCAGGTAGTGCAACTCCGCCGACCTCGGGTACCGTTTGATGAGTTTGTCCAATCGCACGGTGGCCTCCTCGTAGCGCTCCAGCGTCATGAGCGACTGCACGGCGGCCAGCTCCTTCAGGTCTTTGCTTTTGAGGGGCTTAGCGGCCGACTGTGCGGAAAGGGACGAAAGGCCAATTAGCAAACTGAATAAAAGAAAGGGGAAACGCATAACGGGCCACTTACGGTACTACCATAACGCATCATTACTGACCTAAGTACCCGCAGGCAGTCAGCCGGTAGAGGGGCTTCCGTTTTTTCCGCGCGCCACTTTCAATTGTGCGTCGATCTCTTCCGTAGAGGGTGCCTTTTGATCTGTAGAAGCCGCCAGTGCGCTTTCCAGAGCCAGGACCGCATCGCGGGGCCGATCGGCGGCTAAGTACAGTTTACCGAGCTGGTAGGCGACCCGCCTGTCGTAGCGTTCCAGGCTGGCGATACGTTGCTTCCGTTTGGCGAACATGCCGAATACCCGCATCGCCTCGGCCGGGCGACCTAGGGCCAGGTAAGCGTCGCCGAGCGCCACCTGGGCCATCCAGTAGATAGACTGATGGGGAATGCTATTCTCGGTGACGGCCTCAAAGTCAGCGGCTGCCGATTCCACCTCCCCCTGCTGGTCATAGGCGAGGCCCCGGCCGTAATAGCTCTCCGGCATGAGGGGATTGATGGAAATGGACTTACTGTAATCGTAAATCGCATCCTTAACGTTTCCCAAGCGGAAGTTGACGAAGCCGCGTCGTTCGTAGGCCTGTGCGTGTCGTTCAAAGCGGCCGACGACCTTGGTCATCATCTTCAGCGCGGCCTCCTCCTGATCCCGCTGATCGACCAGTTCCCTCCCCTTGTTAAATAGCTGCACGGTGGTTCGGTCACTCTTCGGCTCCAGTTTGTGGTGGTCGATCACGACCCCCTTATCCAGGCGCCACAGATTAAGGCTGCCCGCGATGCTGAAGGTAACCACCCGCTCCAGCAGATTGAGGGTATTGAGCCAAAGCCGTTCCGTGCTGACCATGACCGTTCGGGGTACGTCGAGCGTCAGTTCCCCTTCCTGAAAGATGGTTTCTGGCTTTAGGAGGATGTCGTTCTTATAGTAATGTTCCATACGGTGGGCGTACTGCTCCTGCACCTGGCTAAAGGCGCGCTGGGATCCGAACTCCAGTTGTCCCGCGATGATTACTCGATATTCTGCCATTTCCCAAACCACTTTTCCCCCCCGTCCGGTACGGTTGCGGGCGTTTACAATGCTGTACGCACACTATGCGAAAAAGAGGGTGCCCCCCACTGGGAAGCACCCTCCTTTTAAATCAATAAGCCGGGAGCTTAGTTGTTGCGCATCATCCGGGTGGGCTCGATGGCTACCGGAATCACAACCCGGTTTTCCCGGAGAGTCGGCCCTACCGGCTGGTTCTCACCGAAACCGATCGTGCTGAGTTTCGTCTGAGGTACTCCCTGATCGCGGGCGTAGTCCTCAGCCGATCCGGCGCGTCGCTGCGAAAGGTCGAGGTTGTACTCGTCCGAGGCCCGACGGTCAGCGTGGCCTTCGTAACGGATACTGAACTGCTCGGCACCCGGCAGCGACAGGAAGCGCTCGATCTCGTCGATGATCTGACGGTCGGGGCGGTTCAGGCTGGCCACGTCGGTGGGGAAGTAGATCCGGTCGATCTCGATGGTTCCGTTGATGGAGTCCACGCGGATGTTCTGGAAGTCTTCACCGGCGATGAGCTCGCTGTAGCGCTTGACCCGCTCGTCGCGGTTCTCGGGACGGTCCTGGTCGGGGCAACCGTTATTCTCGACCGTTCCGGGCTCGTCGGGGCACTCGTCGTCCTTATCGGCAATACCGTCGCCATCGCGGTCGGGGCAACCATTGGTGCTTGCGGGTCCGGCCTCGGCGGGGCATTCATCGTCCTTGTCGGGGATACCGTCACCGTCGCCATCGGGGCAGCCGTCGAACTCAGCCAGTCCGGCTTCGTCGGGGCATTCGTCATCCTTATCGGCGATACCGTCACCATCTGAATCGGGGCAACCGTTCGTGGCGAAGGGCCCGGGCTCGGTGGGGCACTCATCGTCCTTATCGGGGATGCCGTCACCGTCGCCGTCGGGGCAACCATTGAGTTCGGCGGGGCCGGGCTCATTGGGGCATTCATCGTCCTTATCGGCTACGCCGTCGCCATCGGCGTCAGGACAGCCGTTCGTAGCGGCGGGGCCGGGCTCGGAAGGACATTCGTCGTCCTTGTCTTTGATACCATCCTTGTCCGCATCGCGGGCACCGAAGCCTACCGAATAGGTGAGCATAGTGAAGGCGTAGGTGTCGTCATCCAGCGGATCGCCCGCGTTTTTTACCCCGTCGAGCAAATCCGTTCCGGCAATGCGGAAGTTATAATCGATACCCAGGGTGGATTTAGGACTGATACGGTAGCGCAATCCGACACCGAGAGGAATGACCAATCCGCCTGTTTCCTCTTCCGACTCGGACATATCCTGGGCAATCTCATCCGCCAGGTCGTTTTGCGGCAGATTGTAATCCGTTTCCACGTCCCCCCAGTAGCCGTATCCAACTCCGGCGGAGACGTAAGGAGAGATACCGGGCTTGAAGCGGAAATCGTCCGTATAGCGCTCACGAAGGAATGGAGTGAACTCCATGATCAGGTTAGGCTCGATGATATTGGTTTCCGAGGAGAACCCGCGATCCCGACGGACTGGATCGTCACTATCATTGTCATTGCCGATCAACTGCCCATAGACCACGGAAAGACGGAGAGCCAGGGCGTTACTCAGTCGCCGACGCAGGTAGGCTCCAACGGCGGGCTGCGCGCTGTTAAAGATCACGATATCATTGTCGATCAGGTCACCGCCAAAAGCAGAGGTTCCCACTTTCACGCCGAATGCCCAGGGATAGGGACTCTCCGGGTTCATATTGGGCTGATCCATTTCCATGGAATCATCGACCGGATCGTCCTGAGCGATAAGGGGCAAACTAAAAGTTAGAACCGCGAAGGCTAAAAGTAACTGCTTGAGCATATTTGCGGGTTTGACGTTGGTTGTTTTCAATATGTGAGTGCACTCGGCCTCACGGAAGGCAGAGCGTCTACGGGTACTATCGCCTGTTGGGGTGATTTGTTCAGGTAGCTGGGTTTAAGCTGCAATTTTAGGGCTTTCTCCAACAACGAAGATAGAAAATGTTACGGGATGCCCCCTTTTCCCGGCAAATAATTGAGCTTTTTACATTTTCCTCCGGTGAAAGCGCAGCAAATGACCCGCCGCCCGCTCGTCGTATAGTTCCAGCCAAAGCGCGCCCCGCTTCCCTCCTGGTGGCGGAAAGAGTATCTTCAGGGGATTATGCACGTAACCATCCTCGCCAAACAGCGATAACTGATGACGCAGCCGCGGCGGCAGGCGGAAGGCCCGCAATTCTTCAACGGTGGCTGGTATGGGTACCGCCCCGTACCCCTGCTCGCGTAGAAAAGCACGCAACAGTCGATACGTCTGATCCAACCGCCCGGCCCGGAACTGGATGCGCAGGCGGTAGCCATCGGAAGTACCCCCCTCCCGCTCGGTGCCGGCCGGAGGGAAATCCGACCGGATAGTGACCGATGTGGTATCGACAGCCTCCGTAGCTTGGCTCTGGTCCGGTAGTTCATCCGAACGATAGGAAGCAAGCCGTACCGGCCGAAAAAGCGGACGTGCGGTTGCCGCCATGATGGTAGTTTTGAGTCGAGTCGCCCAAAATTAAACAAAAAGTTTTATTTACTTGCTAATTTCTTCCTCCCTCCACGAGCGTTTGGATACCTACGTTTCCCCCTCGGCTGTCGGTGCCCACCGCCGACTGACTCTGCCCGCCCTCATCCGCTTGTTCCAGGAGGTCGCGCTCCGAAATACGGATCGGCTAGGGATATCCAGCAATACGCTCATCGACCGCCACCGACTCACCTGGGTACTCCATCGCCAATTGCTGACCGCCGGTCGCTGGCCGGCCATCGGGGAAGAGGTGGTGGTCATCACCGCCCCAACCCACATCGAACGGGGGTTGCTGACCTACCGCGATTTCCACCTGCTCGACCGGGCGGGGAACATCCTTATATCCTCTACCACTACCTGGACGCTGATGCACATCGACTCCCGCCGCATCAAGCCTATCCCCCCGGAAATTACAAATCGGCTGACCGACTGGCCCGCCCCGGAAGACCGACTCCTTCAGCCGGAAGGAAAGATCGCCGAACCCCTCCCCGGAAAACGTGACCTGACCTTCCGCATAGGCTTTGCCCAGCTCGACTTCAACCGCCACCTCACCAATCCCGCCTTCGCCGAACTGCTGCTCGAACCCCTCGGGCTGGACCACCTGATTCATCACCTGCCCCGACGCATCGACATCGAGTACCGTCGCGAGGCCCGCTACGGCGACCTGCTGACCGCTTCCGCCCGGCCTGCCGCTGACGACCCGCGCTCGTTTACCCACCGGCTCGGTCGAAAAGGCGATCTTCTCGCCCTGATGGAAAGTTCCTGGACCAGGCTTACACCTGCGTCCGCGCCCAAATGATCCGCATGCGTTTACTCCCGATCCTCCTTTTACTCACCGCTCAACTGCCCGGACAGTCCGCCCTGCGCGATTCCATTGCCCAGATTCTGCGGCAAGGCATCGAGGCGGGTGCCTTCCCCGGGGCCCAGGTGCTCGTCTGGCACCGGGGCGAACCCCTAGTGCACGTGACGGCCGGCCACCATACTTACGCGAATCAGCAAGCGGTCCGGCCCGACGACGTCTACGACCTGGCCTCCATCACCAAAACCAGCTCCGCGCTGCTCGTGCTCATGGAGCAGTACGGAGCGGGAAAGCTCGACCTGGACCGCCCCCTCGGCGATCTCTTCCCCCAACTGGCCAGGACCAATAAGGCTGACATCCCCCTGCGGTCGGCCCTTGCCCACCGCGCCGGGTTACGGCCCTGGGTACCCTATTGGCAGACCGCCCTGCGCGGTCAGGCCCGCTACCCCTGGCGGAAAGGCTGGGACGACGGACGGACCAATGACGGGCGCTTCCGGCGCAGGACCATACGCGCCGACAGCTCCGCCCGCTATCCAATCCGGTTAACCGCAGATCTCTGGTTGCACCGTAACTACCGCGAGAAGCGCATTTACCGGGCCATCGAGAAATCGCCCGCCGGCCCGCCCGGGCAGTATGCCTACTCCGGCCTGCTCTTTTACCTGCTACCCGATTACGTGGAGCGCACGACCGGTACGGATTACCGGGAGTACCTACGCCGTAACTACTATGACCCCCTGGGCAGTACGACGCTCGGTTACCGGCCGCTCGACCGCGGCATTTCCCTCGACCGCATCGTGCCGACCGAGGTGGATACCTTCTTCCGCATGGACACACTGCACGGCGTAGTCCACGACGAGGGGGCCGCAATGATGGATGGCGTCAGTGCGAACGCCGGGCTTTTCTCCTCGGCCACCGATCTGGCCCGCCTGTACCAGATGCTTCTCAACGGGGGCAGCTATGAGGGCCGCCGTTACCTTACCGAGGAAGCCGTGGCGGAATTCACCCGCTACCAGTATGCGCACGAGGGCAACCGCCGGGGGCTCGGCTTCGACAAACCGCTACTGGACTACGACGCGGAGACCAGTTCCGTTGCCGCCTCCGCCTCCCCCGCCAGCTTCGGGCACAGCGGGTATACGGGTACCTTCGTCTGGGTCGACCCCGAATACGACCTGCTGTACATCTTCCTGAGTAACCGCGTGCACCCGAGCCGGAACCGACGGGCGATCTATACCCTCGGTATCCGACCGCGGATCCACGAATCGATCTATTCCTTTATAAAACGCCAGGAGCGAACCGAGGAGCCGCGCCGCAACCGGAGGTAGTATATCCCGGCCGGGAAGCGGCTCACGTTAATTTCCGGCCCTACGGCTTCAGCTACTTCCTGCCCGTCGGCCCGGAAGACGGTGATGCGGTCTTCGGCGTCGACCTCCCCGGTCAGGTAGAGCTTGCCGGTGGTGGGGTTGGGGTAGAGCTCGATTTGTCCGCTATCGATGCGTGCACTCACGGGGCCAAAAATGGTCTCCCGCCCGTCGTGGTCCCGTTGGCGGAGCCGGTATACGTTCCAGCCTGGCAAGGGGTGCTCGTCGACGAAGGCGTAAGTGCCGGAGCCGGCCGGAACTTCACCCAGGACCGTAAATTCCGTTCCCGTCTTGCTCCTTTCGACCAGGAATTTTTCGTTAGCCTCTTCCTCTGCCGTTTGCCAGTCCAGCCGGATGCTGCGTACCCCGGCCGTGGCCAAAAGGTCCACCAGGGTCACGGGTAATGCCGTTTGCGGCTGAATACAGGGGGAGGACATCGTTCCCGGCACCACCTGGGAATGGGGGTGGTAGCCGCCGGACAGGTTCCCATCGGGGGAGAGGACCAGGCTTTCTCCATCCGGGGCATCATCGAAGGCGGCTCGCGCCACCACCCGCCCGTCGGGGTCGCGGAGGGTGACCGTTTCGGGCTGATTGTCATTCAGGCCCAGGAAGCCATTCGATATATCGTGGCTGCAGCTAGCCTGTATTTCCCCGCCACTGCCCGTACCGGCGTACACCACATAACTTTCTCCGGGCTGCAGCGTGGTGCCCTGCGGAAAGGCGAAGCGGGTACCGGAGTTCGAGGCATCGTGGAGGGTGTAGCCGGAAACGTCAACGGCCTGAGCGCCAGCGTGGTAAATTTCAACGAACTCATCGGCCGGGGTCACGGCACCGTCGCCGTTGATGTCCTCCCCCGGGGCGGCCAGTACTTCGTTGATCACCAGACTGCTGGGCCGGCACTGATCGGCGGGGTAGTCGAGCATTAGCTGCAGGTCGCAATCGCCTCCCTGGATACGTAGTTGGTAGGTGTTCCCTTCGGTCAGGCCGGCCACCTGGATCATTCCGTCGGTTACGCTGGCGGGGTCGTCTCCGCTTACGGTACCTCCAGCCACGGATACCACCGCCCCCTGTTCCCCCCCGGTATAGGGGATGCGAATGCTGAGGGGGTCGGCACCGGCGGTAAAGTCCGAACAGTCGGCTACGGGATCCCCCAGTTTGATACCACATCTGGGGGTACAACTGCCATAGGTACTACTGGCGAGTAGCTGGACGTCATCAATCCCCGCCACGTCGTCCCCGTTCTGATCGAAGTAGATCACCAGCCGGGCGGTTTCGGCGCTTCCCGAGATGGCCACGGTGTCGTAGACCCAGCCATTGGTGGATACGCCGCCGCCGTTCTGCCCGTCTACTACGATCCCGCTTTCGGAAAGAAAGCCGTCCTGATACAGTTCGTAGCCCAGGTCGTCACCGCCGTCGTAGCCGACCACCCGGTAGGCGAAAACGAAGCGGGCCCTGGTCAGCATGCAGATCGTACCGGCGTCGAAGGAGATTCGGCTGACTTCGCTACCCGACTGGCTATTATCGACGTCACGGGCCGCCCAGAAGGTGTGCCCCGCTGCCGCCGCATCGATACCCCTAATACGGTTGACGGTATTCCAGGTAGGCAGGCCGCCGGAGCCGTAGGGAGCCACGTCCGTAGTGTAGGGCAGTCCATTGGTGGTAGCCCCTTCAAAGCTCTGCCGCTGTATCGTGTCCTGGGCGCGAACGCAGGTGCAGGCGGAACTGGTGAAGTAAAACAGAAGGAACAAGGGTAGAACAACTGATTTCATAAGGTTTTTCGCGCATAGGTACGTGCGCTCACTCTACTATGGCGGGAGTGGGGAAATTCGGGCGTCTTTGTCGGTATCCTTACGGACGGCCGTATCTTCGCGCCCCTATGGTTTTTCAGATTCGGGACGACGAGCGGAAGATATTTGAGGTGATCGGGCGGGCGGCGGAGCAACTTGGCTTTCCGACCTACGTGGTGGGGGGCTACGTCCGCGACCGTCTGCTGGCCCGCCCCAGCAAGGACCTCGATATCGTCTGCGTAGGCAGCGGCATCGAACTGGCGCAGCGGGTGGGGGATAGCCTACACCCCCGCAGCCGGGTTACCGTGTATAAGCGTTTCGGGACCGCCGCCCTCAAGCACCGTGACCTGGACATCGAGTTCGTCGGTGCCCGCAAGGAAAGTTACCGCAGCGACAGCCGTAAGCCTACCGTGGAATCGGGCTCCCTTTCCGATGACCAGCACCGTCGTGACTTCACCATCAATGCCCTGGCGATCAGCCTGAACGAGACGGACTACGGCACCATCATCGACCCCTTCAACGGACTCGAAGACCTGGAGGCCAAGCGGCTGGTCACCCCCCTGGACCCAGGGAAGACCTTCAGCGACGACCCCCTGCGGATGCTGCGGGCCATCCGGTTCGCCGCTCAACTTGGGTTCACGATCGAGGCCCGCACCTACTCCGCCATCCGCGAATACCGCGATCGCATCAAGATCATCAGTTGGGAGCGGATCGCCACCGAGTTGAATAAGATCCTGCTTTCCCCCCGGCCAAGTGAAGGTTTGCGGCTGCTGGAGGCATCCGGTCTGCTTGACTACATCCTACCGGAACTTTCCGCCCTTCGCGGAGTAGAGAGTCGCAATGGCCGCAAGCACAAGGATAACTTCCTCCACACCATCAAGGTAGTCGACAACCTCGCCCGCCGCAGCGACGACCTCTGGCTGCGCTGGGCCGCTCTGCTGCACGACATTGGCAAGGCCAAGACGAAGCGGTGGGAGAACGAGGCGGGGTGGACCTTCCACGCCCACGACGCCGTCGGCGAGCGGATGGTACCCAAGATCTTCCGCCGCCTACGCCTGCCGAACGACCGCCTGAAGTACGTTCAGAAGCTGGTCGCCCTTCACCAGCGCCCCATCTCGCTGACGCAGGAGGAAATCAGTGATTCCGCCCTCCGGCGTATCCTCTTCGATGCCGGCGAGGATATCGATGACCTGATGACCCTCTGCGAGAGCGATATCACCAGCAAGAACCCCCACAAGGTCAAGCGGTACCTGAATAATTACGAGCAACTGCGGGACCGGATGCGGGAGCTGGAGGAAAAAGACCACCTCCGCAATTGGCAGCCTCCCATTACCGGTGAACTGATCATGGAGACCTTCGGCATCCCCCCGAGCCGGCAGGTGGGTCTGATCAAAGACGGCGTGCGGGAGGCCATCCTGGACGGCGAGATCCCCAATGAATACGAAGCCGCCTACCAGAAAATGCTCGACGTGGCCGCCGGACTGCAGTTGCACCCCGCCGGGGCCAATAATTAAGAGATTTTAACACTATTTGAGCCAGTAACCCCACGGCCGTGGGGTAGGTTACCCCCTGGGTGCCCCCCTATCTTTGGGGTACCGAAAGGGATGGTGCAACATTCCTCAAGGCTTTTTCTGAAAGCGTGTTCATTTTTGGTGGCTGAGATTGTTGGTTTTCTCCGCCACTGTTTTGAAGGTTTTAATCTACACTGCGCTTATTGCGCACTAAGTTCCAGTTATTCCGGTAGCTAAAGCTACAACCCAAGGTCCGCACGGTTTCCGTGCGGGCCTTTATTATTTGCCCCTCCTCCATTCATAGATCGCGATCACTCCGACGGTAGTGTACTCCACCACCACCAGCCAGAGATTTTCCCGGTAGGGGTCCGTAGTGTAGCTCGTGTAGGTCAGCATGATGAGGTACGACCAGAAAAGTGGGAACCGCCACCGCGTAAAACAACATAGCGCGATGGGGACGGCCAGGTACCAGGGGTGCACCGTCGTCGCGCACAGTAAGTACCCAACGAAGGCGAACAGCCAGGCTTCCGGCAGACTCGCCCAGTCTGTGCGTCGATCGAGGTAGGCCGCCAGCAGAATACCGACCGCCGCCGCCCGTGCCAGGAGCGGACCGAAACGGGCGATCTGGTTCCAGCCGATCTCGTAGTAGCCATATGCCCGGGCCAGGTAGTACAGGCTCGCATTGAACTCGAATTTGCGGAAGTAGAGATCGAGGCTGCTTCCGAGGCCCGACAACACCCCACTCCCCACCAGTAGGGGGGTGAAAGTGACCATCAGCGTTACGGCCAGCACCCCGCCGTACACCCAGAACGGTCGCCGCCATAACCGCCACAGCAGAAAAGGCAAGAGCATCAGGGGGAGCAATTTGCTGGCCACACTCATCCCCATTGCACCTGCGGCCGCGCCATACCTGCCACGCGTGAGTAGGTAAAGGGATGCTAATAGAAAAAAGATCATCGCCCCCTCGAAGTGCAGGTTACCCACAATCTCGACGATGATCAGCGGATTGAGCCAGTACAGTAACACCCGCTCCCGGCCGAGCCCAAAGGTGCCCAACAAGCGTAGCATGACCCAAAGGGTACCGGCCTCCGCCAGTAGCAGAAAGACTTTCATCCCCACCGCAGCCCCGTAAAGGCTACCCGGAGCCAGCCAGGCGGCCAGGGCGAACACGGCCTGCGCCACCGGCGGGTAGATGGAGTGGTAGTCCGGCGAATTGAGGTGCTGATACAGTTCGGGGGTCAATCCGGCCACCTCCCGCCCACCCTCCAGGTAGTAGGCCGGTAGCTCGGTAAAGGGGTTGTGGCCAGCCACTACGAGCCGGCCATCCCAAACGAAGCGGTACACATCGTCACTCAGTAGCGGGAAGCCGAAGATCAGCGCAAAACGGAGCAGTAACCCCAGCCCGATCAGGAAGTTCAGCTTCCCGATCGTAGCGGAGCGGACCACCAGGCCATAGCCACAAAACGCCAGGGTGAAGGCGATGAACAGGGAGGCGAAATCCGTGCGGTCTACCCCGAACCCGAGATAAAGAACCCCGGCAACCAGTAGTGGCATCCCCAACCAGGGAGCCAGCCGGATCATGTGCGCAAGACCCGCGCGGCGACCGCCCGGGCGACGTTCTGTCCGTCCATAGCGGCACTCAGAATGCCACCCGCGAAGCCCGCCCCTTCCCCGCAGGGATAGAGGGAAGCCAGGTCGGGGTGCTGGTAGGTCTTCCGGTCCCGGGGGATACGGATGGGCGACGAAGTCCGGCTTTCGGTACCGATCACGTTCGCCTCCTCCGTGTAGTAGCCCCGCATTTTACGGCCGAAGGCCTGAACCCCCTCCCGCAGATGGTGGTAAATGCGGGCCGGCAGGAGCTCGTGGAGGGCCGCGGCGTGCAGACCGGGGATGTAGCTGGTCGGGGGCAGGTCGCCACTGACCTTGCCGGCCACGAAGTCGGTCAACCGCTGGGCCGGCGCGCGCTGGCTGCCGTCACCGCTGGCAAACATGGCCTGCTCGACTTCCCGCTGAAAAGTCAGTCCGGCGAATACCCCCTCCGCCGCGTAGGCCTGCAGGTCTTCGGTTTCCACCGCGACCACCGTTCCGGAATTAGCGTAGGGGCTGTCGCGGCGGCTCAGGCTCATGCCATTGACGACAATCTCGCCGGGAGCGGTGGCCGCCGGAACGACCAGTCCGCCGGGGCACATGCAGAAACTAAATACCCCCCGGCCCGCTACCTGAGTGACGAGTTTGTAGCTACTGGCGGGCAGGTTTTCTTCCCGCGGCGACTGTCCGTACTGAATCCGGTCGATGAGCGGCTGGGGATGCTCGATGCGGACGCCGAGGGCAAAGGGTTTGGCTTCGATGCGGATACCGTGGTGGTGGAGCAGGTAGTAGACGTCGCGGGCCGAGTGGCCGGTGGCGAGAATGTAGGCAGCGGCGGGAAAGCGATACGTGCTTCCGTCCTCATCCTGAATGATCAGGGCCTCCAGGTCCGCCCCCTTTTCGAGGTCGACGAGTCGGTGGCCGAAGCGAATCTCGCCGCCGTGGTCGAGGATGGTCTGTCGCATTCCGGCTACGACCCCCGGTAATTTATTGGAACCGATGTGGGGGTGGGCGTCAATGAGGATGTCCGATTGGGCGCCGTGTTCCACCAGGGTGTGGAGTGCCTTTTGGTAGTTGCCGCGCTTAAGGCTGCGGGTGTAAAGCTTACCATCACTGTAGGTGCCGGCCCCGCCCTCTCCGAAGCAGTAATTGGAGTCGGGGTCCACTTCCCCGAACTGCTGGATGGCGCGTAGGCTGCGGCGGCGGGCGCGCACGTCCTTCCCCCGCTCGATGATGACCGGTTTCAGACCGAGCTCGATCAGTTCCAGGGCGGCGAACATGCCGGCGGGGCCGCAGCCGATGATAGCCACTTCCGGGGCTTCGCTGACCTCTTGCAACTGCACATCGGGGGGGGAAGCGACGACCGAGTCATCACCGACTTCCGGTACGTTGACCCGCAGGCGAAAGACGGGTTGGCGGCCCCGGGCATCAATGCTACGGCGGTCTACTTTCAGGCCATTTACTTCCTCCGGGCGGCGGCGGAGTTTACGCGCGACTACCCGCCGCAGGGCTGCGGAGTCGTGTAGTTGGGCGGGCGGCAGGGTGACTTCAACGGTACGGGCCATGGTGATGGTAAGGTACGCACTCCCCTACCGGCTCACGCGGGCAAAGCCTCCATCGCCGGTGGCGCCGAAATCTTCGGGAAGATAAATGACGATCATGACGCGTTCTTCGGCGATCCCCTCGGTCCCCTTTACCAGGCGGCGCTTGTTGTCGAAACTGCTAAGCGTCATGGCATCCCCTTCCACCCGGGGCTCGAGCACGTAGCGGTTCTGCCGCATGTAGAAGTCGAGAATGTCCTGCTTGACATTGCGGATACTGACGGTTGTCTCAATAAGGAGATCGTCACCGGGCCAGGTCCGGAATTCCAGGCTATCCGTTGGGTACACGTCGAAGGCAAGTTGATTCACCCCCTCCACGTCCACCGTCTTGTGGAAGATATCGGCCGGGTCCTGGGCGCCGGCGGGCAGAAAATAGCCCCAAAAGGCGAAAAGCAATAGGATACGCATAAGGCTAAGGCTCCAGTCAGGAAAAGTAACGCGGGGTGCCCCGGTCCTGGTATGATTGTCCTTAGGACGGAGCGGGATTAAAAAGTCACCTCTCCGACTCGGCCTCTTCCGGCTGTTGATCCATAGCCGCCGTAAGGCGGACGCCAAGGTACACCAGAGTATACGGCCCGTCGGGTAGCTCCATCTGTTTCAGATCGCGGGCAGGCACGTGCAGACTGCCGTCGGCATACTTCAGGAACAGGGGGATGGCGTACTTCTCCCGGCGGGCCTCGGTGATGGCCGCCAGCAGTTCCTGCCGGTCGTTCACCGGCCACTCATGTACGCTTGCGGCCTCCCGGTGCGCCTCGCTCATGTTGATGAAGTCATCCTGGGGGCTGAAGAGGTAGTCCGGGTCTTCGACGGAAACCTCTCCCTTCAGTTCTTCGGCGGTGATGAGGCGGTAAGCTCCCCGCTCCCCGAAGATGTCCTCGTAACGCCGGATGGCATATTTATTGACGTCATTACTACCCGTCAACGCCAGCATGTAGCCAACGTCCAGGAGGTCGTATTCGTCGGTCAGGTCCGAACTGTAGATATTGGCGATCAAGCCCCGCAGGCCACGGTCTTGTGCCCGCCGGATATTGCTGGGGTTACTATCGACCACGACGACTTCCCGCCCCTGATCACGCAGGTATGACCCGATGGTCAGGGCGAAGTCATTGGCTCCCAGAATGAGTACGCCACTGGAAGAATCCTGAATGACGTTCAGCAACCGGGCCACCAGTCGGGCCGTGGTCGCATTGATCAGCACGGTACCCAGCACGACCATGAACACCAGCGGAGTGATGTATTCTGCCCCCGGTACCCCGTCGGCGGCCAGTTTGAGTCCGAACAGCGAGGCGATACCCGCCGCGACGATCCCCCGGGGGCCGACCCAACTGACAAATAGCTTTTCGTTATAACTGAGATTGCCCCGCGCCGTACTGATGAATACACTGAGCGGCCGCAGGACCAGGATCACGCAACCGAAGAGCGCCAGCGGCCGCCAGTCCTCGGTCAGCAGACGCAGCTGGTCCATATCCATATTCGCGGCCAGCAGAATGAAGAGGATCGAGATCAGCAGGACGCTCAGGCTCTCCTTGAAGGACAAAATCTCCTTGATCCGCGGCACGTCCTTATTCGCCAGCACCAGCCCCATGACCACCACGGCCAGCAGTCCGGATTCATGGGCCAACTGATCGCTGACTACGAAGATCAGCAGGACGTAGGCCAGGATGAACACATTGAGCAGGTAGTGAGGCACCAGCTCCCGCTTGATGATCTGATAGAGCCCGTAACCCGCCAAAAAACCCAGCGTCCCCCCATAGATGATGATTTGCACAAAGGTGCGCACGGCCTCCCCCGTGAAGCCCAGCCCGTGGTCCGTCGAACTGATGAACTCGAAGACGAGCACCGCCACCAGTGCACCCAGCGGGTCGATCAGGATGCCCTCCCATTTGAGTACCGTGCTCACGTTCCGGTTCAGGGGAATGTTCTGGAGGATCGGCGCGATTACCGTCGGGCCGGTCACGATGATGAGGGCGGCAAACAGAAAACTCACGCTCCACCCCAAACCCATGATGTAGTGGGTAGCCAGACCAGCACCGATGAAGGTGATCAGGCTACCGATCGAGATCAGCCGCAGAATGGACCGTTGGGTTTCTTTCACTTCCCGGAACTGCAACGTCAGCCCGCCCTCGAACAGAATGATGCCGATGGCCAGGCTCACAAACCAGAAGAGCGATTCGCCGGGGAAAAGGCCTCGACCCTCCCCTTCCACCTCCCCCATCTTGAAGATCGGGTCGATCAGTTTGGTCCCGTCTTCGGTCACCAGGGTGGAGAGTGGCCCGACCAGCAGCCCGATCACGATCAGCGGCAGAATGGCGGGCACCCGGATGCGCCAGGCGAACCACTGGGCGAAGATGCCGAGGATGATGATTCCCGCGAGTTCCTCCATTATCCGCCGAGTAGGCTCCCCAATCCACCGGGCAGCATGTTATCCATCATTCCCCCCGCTTGCTGGGCCTCGTAAGCAGCAGCCTGCTCCAGGGCCCGGTTAGCCGCTACGACGAAAAGGTCTTCCAGGGCCTCCAGGTCGTCGGTATCCACCTGCTCGGCGTCGATGCTGACGTTCTGGATGGCGCGGGTGCCGTCGCAGGTCACCTTGACGGCACCGCCGCCGGCTTCGGCCGTGAAGGACTGTTCGGCCAGTTGCTGCTGCATTTTGGCCTGCATCTCTTCCATTTGCTTCATCATGTCTCCGAACATCGCTACGGGTTTTGGTGAAAGTGGTAAAGGCGGGGGCGGGCTTTTTAGTTTACCCTACCTTTGGTCGCGACCAAAATATAAGATTCGTATGGGATTATTAGACGGTAAAGTTACCCTCATCACCGGCGGCTCCCGCGGTATCGG
>CAZKPE010000024.1:0-4543 GCA_964554545.1 uncultured Lewinella sp. | reverse complement strand
TGGGATTATTAGACGGTAAAGTTACCCTCATCACCGGCGGCTCCCGCGGTATCGGGGCGGCCCTGGTCCGCTCTTTCGTGGCCGCCGGCGCCCGGGTGGCCTTTACCTACCGCAGTTCCGCCGGCCCGGCCGAGGAGCTGGTGGGCGAGCTGGGTGAGGATGTACGCGCCTACCAGAGTGACGCGGCTGACTTCAGCGCGGCCGAGGAGCTGATCAAAGCCGTCGTTGCCGATTTTGGTGGCTTGCACGTACTCATCAACAACGCCGGCGTGACCCGCGACACCCTGATGCTGCGCATGAACGAGGAGCAGTGGGACACCGTGCTCGACAACAACCTCAAGTCGGTCTTCAATCTCACCAAGCACGCCATGCGCAGCATGATGCGGGGCGGTGGAAGCATCATCAATATGTCCAGCATCGTCGGGGTACAGGGCAATGCCGGTCAGGCGAACTACGCGGCCAGTAAGGCGGGCATCATCGGCTTCAGCAAGTCGATCGCCAAGGAGATGGGAAGTCGCAACCTCCGCTGCAACGTCGTGGCCCCCGGCTTCGTCGAGACGGATATGACCGACGAGTTGCCCGAGAAGGTACGTGACGGCTACCTCTCCAGTATTCCGCTCAAGCGCTTCGGGCGGCCGGAGGAGATCGCCAATGCCTGTATTTTCCTGGCTTCCGACCTGAGTAGCTACGTCAACGGGCAGGTGCTCGCCGTAGACGGCGGCCTGAGTTAAACGCCAGTTTTGTTACCCAGCCAGCCGATCGTCGACGTCATCATTCCCGCTTTCAACGAGGAGGCGAGCATTGGCTTGGTCATCGGCGAATTGCCCCACCACCTGGTGCGGGAGGTGATCGTCTGCGATAACAACAGTACCGACCGGACGGCTCAGGTGGGCGCGGACGCGGGTGCAACGGTAGTGAGAGAACTTCGGGCGGGCTACGGCTCGGCCTGTCTGCGGGGCTTGCGCCACATTGCCGAGCGGCCCGCAGCGGAGCAACCCGATATCGTGGTGTTTGTCGACGGGGACCACAGTGATTACCCCGAAGAGCTACCCCGCTTACTGGCCCCGATCATCCACGACGGCTACGACCTGGTGATCGGGTCGCGGGCACTCGGGGAGTCGGAAACGGGGAGTATGACCGTACCCCAGGTATTCGGAAACTGGTTAGCCACCAATCTGTTACGTCTGCTATACGGATATTCCTTCACCGATCTGGGACCCTTCCGGGCCATCCGGTATCCGGCCCTGCGCCAACTCGGTATGGAGGACCCCGATTTCGGCTGGACGGTCGAGATGCAAGTGCGGGCCGCTAAGGGCAGGCTGCGGTGTACGGAAGTGCCCGTGCGCTACCGCCGGCGCATCGGTACCTCGAAAATTTCGGGAACCGTTCGGGGTACCTTGCTAGCGGGCCATAAGATCCTGTGGACCATCTTTAAACTGATTTGACCATGACCCTTCTCGCCCTCGTGGTCCTGGCGGTATACACGGTCAGTCTGCTCTACATTACGGTCTACTGTTTACTCCAATTCAATCTGCTCTATCACTATAAACAGGATACCGTACCTGGAAAAATGCCGACCATTCCGTCCGCAACAGCGGCCCTAGAAGCCGGTTGTACGCGGGAAGCCGGCCCCGCCGCCCTCAATTCGGTCGGGAGTGCCGGCCCTTCCGTTCTAGAGGTCAAGCAAGCACCTGCCCCGATAGCTATCGGGGCACCCCCCTGCCCGTTCGTGACGGTCCAGCTTCCGGTCTATAACGAACTCTACGTAGTCGGTCGGCTGATTGATGCCGTTGCCGCCTTCGACTACCCCCGCGACCGCTTCGAGATTCATATTCTGGATGACAGCACCGACGAAACAGTCGAAGTGGTGGCCAAAAAAGTGGCTGCGTACCGGGCCCGCGGATTTCGGATCGAGCAAATTGTCCGGGAACGACGTGATGGGTACAAGGCGGGTGCACTCCGCGACGCCACGCCGCTGGCGAAGGGAGAATTTATCGCCATTTTCGATGCGGACTTTATCCCCGACCCCAGCTTTTTGCGGCGGACTATCCCCCACTTCGTGGACCCGGAGGTAGGTGTCGTACAAACGCGGTGGGAGCACCTCAACCAGGATTACAGCCTGATCACCCGACTACAGGCCCTGCAACTGAACGTCCATTTCACCGTCGAGCAGGTCGGCCGGATGAAGGGGGGGCACCTGCTGCAGTTCAACGGCACTGCGGGGGTCTGGCGGCGGGAAGCGATCGAGGCCGGCGGGGGCTGGCAGCCGGATACGCTGACCGAGGACCTGGATCTCAGTATCCGGAGCCAACTGGCCGGCTACCGGATTCAGTACCTGGAGCAAGTTGGCAGCCCGGCCGAGCTCCCGGTGGAGATGAACAGCTTCAAAAGCCAACAGCACCGCTGGATGAAGGGTGGGGCGGAAACCGCCCGGAAGATGCTACCGGATGTATGGCGGAGTAAGATCGGGCTGGGGCATAAGATCCACGCTACTGCCCACCTGCTGGCGTCCTCCATCTTCCTGTTCGTCTTTCTGTGTGGGGTATTCAGCGTTCCCCTCCTTTACCTCTTTGGGGAGTTGGCCGAGTTGGGGTTCAGTAAGAATTTCTTCGCCTTATTCCTGGCCGGACTGTTGTCGGTAATCGGTGTGTACTACGTGGCCAATGTGCAGAGCGTGGCGAATAAGGAAGCCAGCTTCGGGAAGTCCATCTTTAAATTTCTCTTCCTTTTTCCCCTTTTCCTGGCACTGAGCATGGGGCTTTCTTTGCATAACTCCATTGCCGTACTGCAGGGGTACCGGGGGAAGAAGAGCCCCTTCGTGCGTACCCCGAAATTCAATATCCGCTCGGTCCGCGATAAGCTGACAGCCCGCCGCTATATTTCCGGCAACCTGAACCTTATCACCATCGGGGAGGGGCTGCTGTGTTTGTATTTCGTCTTTGCCGTATATAGTGCTTTCAGCCTGCAGAATACCACCTTCGTGGTCTTCCACGCCTTACTGGCGCTGGGCTATGGTACGATCTTTTACTACAGCGTGCGGCATTTGGGCTTTAAATAGGTTGAGGAGCTCCCGCACCGATCTATGTCAGAATGGACCTCCGTACATCCTGACGTACAAAGGCCCGAGCAACTAATCGCTCGGGCCTTTGCTTCGGAGAGGAACTCCTTAGCACCACTCGGACCGGAGGTCCTCGACCTACCTAGCTGCCGAAGTCGTCGAAGGCGATGTTCTCCTCGGGTACGCCCAGGTCGTCGAGCATATTCTGCACGGCTTGCAGCATCAGCGGTGGGCCACAGAGGTAGTACTCGATCTCTTCCGGCTCGGGGTGGTCCTTGAGGTAGTTGTCGAGAACGGCCTGGTGGATGAAGCCGGTCATGCCGTTCCAGTTATCCTCCGGCAGGGCGTCACTCAGGGCGATGTGGTAGCTGAAGTTGGGAAACTCCTTCTCGATCTCGTTAAATTCCTCAGTATAGAAGAGTTCGGCCTTCGACCGGCCACCGTACCAGTAGCTGACCTTGCGGTCGGTCTTGAGGGTGTGGAAGAGGTGGAAGATATGGCTACGCAGGGGGGCCATGCCGGCACCACCGCCAATGTAGACCATCTCCTTATCGGTAGGCTTAATGAAGAACTCGCCGTAGGGGCCGGAGATCGTCACCTTGTCGCCGGGCTTCTGATCGAAGACGTAGCTGGAACAGACGCCGGGGTTGACATCCATGTAGGCGCCCTTCTGGCGATCGAAGGGGGGCGGGGCGATCCGGATATTGAGCATGATGATATCGCCCTCCCCGGGGTGGTTAGCCATGGAATAGGCGCGGAACTGTTCTTCGTCGTTCTTCATGACGAAGTCCCACATGCCGAACTTATCCCAGTCGGGCTTGAACTTGTCTTTGGGAGCCCCCTTGTGAAAGACCGGGTGGGGGGTAATGTCAAAATCCTTAAACTCGATCACGCACTTGGGAACGTCCACCTGAATATAACCACCAGACTCGAAGTCCATCGTTTCGCCCTCGGGCAACCGCACAACGAATTCTTTAATGAAAGTGGCGACGTTGTAATTCCGGTCAACGGTGCATTCCCACTTTTTGATCCCGAAGATTTCTTCCGGGATTTGGATTTCCATATCCTCCCGCACCTTCACCTGGCAGGCCAGCCGTTTGTGCTCGGCCACTTCCCGGCGGGTGAGGTGGTTCAGTTCGGTGGGCAGTACATCGCCGCCGCCCTTCGTGATATGGCACTCGCACATAGCGCAGGTACCGCCACCACCACAGGCGGAGGGAAGAAATACACTCTTATCGGAAAGGGCAGTGAGCAGGGTATTGCCGGGCTGAACCAGCAACGGGTTGTCGCTGTCCCCGTTCACGATGATTTTCACCTCCCCCTGGGGCACCAACCGCTTGCGGGCGAATAGCAGCACCGTGATGAGTGCCAGGATAATTAATGTAAAGACGACAACAGCAGCTCCTACCGTAAACATGGCTGATTATTTTATTTATAAGCTCGCTTTAGGGCAAGCTGTTTAGGCATTGACGAAAAGATGACCTA
>CAZKPE010000023.1:24588-28110 GCA_964554545.1 uncultured Lewinella sp. | reverse complement strand
ACCCCGGCCCTGTACAGCCTGATGAACTACGCCGACCTCAAACTCGGCACCTGGTACCCGATGGGCGGCATGCACAAGATCATCGAAGGCATGGCCGCCGTGGCGCGGGAGCAAGGGGTGGAGATCATTACGGGGAGTGCGGTGAAAAGCGTAGCCACCCGGAACGGAAGCGTAACCTCCGTCACCACCGCCGACGGACAGACCTACGATACCGACGCCCTGGTCTGCTGCGCCGACTACCACCACTTCGAGCAGGAGGTGCTCGCGCCCGCCGACCGGGTCTACGACGAGAAGTACTGGGCGGGCCGCACCATGGCCCCCTCCAGTCTGCTCTTTTACGTGGGGCTGGACCGCAAAATCCCCGGCCTGCACCACCATACGCTCTTCTTCGACGCCGACTTCAACCGCCACGCCCACGACATCTACACCGAGCCGACCTGGCCCGAGGACCCGCTCTTCTACGTCTGCGCCCCCTCGGTAACCGACCCTAGCGTGGCACCAGAAGGGAAAGAAAACCTCTTCTTCCTGCTGCCCCTGGCCCCCGACCTGGAAGACGACGACGACCGCCGCGAACACTACTGGAACATGATGTGCGAGCGGCTGGCGGTGCGCACCGGCATCGACATCCGCCCCCACGTCGTGTACCGCCGCGGCTACGCCCACCGGGAGTTCAAGGCGGATTATAACGCCTACCGCGGCAATGCCTACGGGCTGGCTAACACCCTGATGCAGACTGCCTTTTTAAAGCCTAAATTGCGGAGTAAAAAGCTGGACAATCTCTGGTACGCCGGTCAGCTCACCACTCCCGGTCCCGGTATGCCCCCCAGCATCATCAGCGGTCAGGTGGCCGCCCGTGACATTTTAAGTGCCCAAGCCGTTCATGCTTAAACTGTACCAACAAGTATGCCGGGAGTGCGCCTCCCTGGTCACCCGGCGCTACAGCACCAGCTTCAGCCTGGGCATCCGGGTGTTCGACAAACCGCTGCGGGCACCGATCTATGGGGTGTACGGTTTCGTGCGCTTCGCCGACGAGATCGTCGATACCTTCCACCACAGCGATAAGGCCAGTCTGCTGAACCGCTTCCGGGAAGACACCTACCGGGCCATCGAGGAGGGGATCAGCCTCAACCCCATCCTGCAGGCCTTCCAGGAGGTGGCCAACCGCTACGGGATCGGCCGCGATCTCATCGATCCCTTCCTGGATAGCATGGAGATGGACCTGGACAACACCCGCTACGACCCCAGCCTGTACAAAGAGTACATCTACGGCTCGGCGGAGGTGGTGGGGCTGATGTGCCTGCGCGTCTTCGTGGACGGCGATGAGGCGGAATACGAGCGGCTCAAGGCGCCGGCCCAGTCGCTGGGCTCGGCCTTCCAGAAGATCAATTTTCTGCGCGACATCCGCTCCGACTACCACGAGCGGGGGCGGGTCTACTTCCCCGGGGTGGAGTACGACAAGTTCGACAACAACGCCAAAGCCGCCATCGAGGCCGACATTAAACAGGACTTCGACCACGCCTACACGGGCATCAAGGAACTGCCCCACAGTGCCCGCCTGGGCGTTTACCTGGCCTACGTCTACTACACCAAGCTCTTTCAGAAGATCCGCAGCGCCCCGGCCCGGCAGGTGACCGAGCAGCGTATCCGGGTGCGGGACAGCCGCAAGGTGTACCTGCTGGCGAGTAGCGCGGTGAAGCACCGGTTTAACTTGCTGTAGGATGGTCAGGGCGCGTACGCAGGTGCAAGCAGTACCGGAAGGGGAAAGAAAGTTTGCTTACTTCCTGGTTTTCGCCTTCGCTAGCGGAGCCCTGGCTCATACCCTGCCCGCGGTGCTGCCCGTGACCCGCTACACGACGGACGGGCTGCTACTGGTCATCAACGGGCTGCTGTTCTACTTCCTGTACCGAAGGAACCAGGATAGCCGGCTGCTGATCTGGTTAGTCCTGGCTTACGTGTTCACCTTTGCCGTGGAGGCGATCGGGGTAGCTACGGGGGCCCTGTTCGGGGAGTATGCCTACGGGGCCACGATGTGGTGGCAGTGGCTCGGGGTGCCCTTCGTGATCGCCCTGAACTGGTGTGCCCTGACGCTGGGCTGCAACTATGTGGCCGAAAAAATCACAGGTCGAGGAGCTCCGCTCCGAGGTCGTCCCATACTGACCGCCCTACTGGCAAGTATCCTCATCGCCCTCTACGACGTCGCCATCGAACCCGTCGCCATCGCGCTCGACTACTGGCAGTGGGCCGACGGGACGATCCCCCTACAGAATTACATCATGTGGGCGATCGTGGCCTTCCTGATCTCGCTGCCCCTGCAACTGCTTCGTATCCGCTACCAGAGTCCGCTGCTGTGGGTGTATCTTCTGGCGCAGCTTTTCTTCTTCCTGGTGCTCAATCTATTCCTGTGAAGCAGTACGACATAGCGGTGATCGGGGGTGGCCTGGCCGGGCTCAGCCTGCTCTACCACTTCGAGCGGGCCGGGAAGCTGGTCAGCAAGCGGGTGGCTCTGATCGACCCCGAGCGTAAGGAAGGGCACGACCGCACCTGGTCGTACTGGGAACGGGAGCCGGGCCCTTTCGAAGAGTTGGTGTATCACCGCTGGCCGCGGGTTACCGTTTCCAATTCCAGCCACGATTGCACCTGCGTCCTCGCCCCCTACACCTACAAGCTGATCCGGAGCACGGAATGGTACGCCCACGTGAATGAGGTGGTGGATGGTATTCCCGGATTGGAGCGTATCCACGCCAGGGCCGAAGACATCGAAAATTACCCGACGCATACCGAGTTTTCGGTAGACGGGGAGCGCTATACGGCCGACTACGCCTACAGCAGCCGCCCCCGCCCCCTCGACCACCGGGAAGTGGCCGCCCCCTACCTGGATCAGCACTTCCGGGGGTGGATCATCGAAACTGAGGAGGAGGTATTCGACCCGGAAGAGGCCGCCCTGATGGACTTTCGGACGCCGCAGGAGGGGGAAACCCGCTTTTTCTACGTGCTACCCTTCAGCAAGCGGCGGGCCATGGTGGAGATCGCCATTTTCAGTAACGACCACCTGGAGATACCGGAGTACGACCGGCTGATCGCCAACTACATCGCCGAGCACTGGACGCGAGGAAAGTACGCGACCGTACACACCGAGGAGGGCAACATCCCCATGACGACCTACGATTTTCCGCTGCGGGAGGGGCGGCTCGTGCACATCGGGCTCGGGGGCGGCGCGGCGCGACCCTCCACGGGCTATACCTTCTACGGACTGCAGCGGCAACTGCAGCGGATGGCGGCCGACTTCCCGGATACCGCCGCCGTGCCGGCCTGGTCGCGCAAACACCTGCTTTACGACGCCACCCTGTTGCGGATCCTCGAGCGGGGGAAGCTGCCGGGGGATGAGGTTTTCGTGAACCTGTTTCGGGATAATCCCGCCCCGCGGGTGCTGGCCTTTTTGAACGGGGAGAGCCGTTTCATCGACGACCTCAAACTGATGAGCACTACGGATATCGGGGTATTCGGGTCGACCTTCGTGGGGGA
>CAZKPE010000023.1:18735-24488 GCA_964554545.1 uncultured Lewinella sp. | reverse complement strand
TAGTGGGCGCTGCTGCCGGGGTGACTGGTGATGAGCTGGCCGACCGCGCCGCCCGTGCAGCTTTCGGCGGTGGCCAGGGTTTGTCCGCGCTCCTGCAAGAGGCGACCGACGACCAGGGCCAGATCGTCCTTGCCGTAGCCGAAGACCAGGTCACCGAGCGCGTTCTCCATGCGCTCCCGGTAGGTTTGAATCTGTTCCCGCAGTTCCTCCTCATCCTCTCCCCGCGCGCTCAGCCGCAGACGTACGGTACCGAGATTGGGCAGGTAGGCCAGCGACATATTTTCGGGCAGGCCGTTCTCGAAGGCCTCCAGCCGCTCGGCGATGTCGGACTCCCCGGCGCCGGCCGTGAGTACGGTCACGGAGCGCAGGCGGTCGGCGTCGAGGTTCTTATTCTTCACCCGCCGCATCACCTCGTGCTCCATCAGGTAGGCCATCTCGTAGGGGACGCCGGGCATGGAGACGAGTACGGCCTCGTCCTTTTCCAGCCACAGCCCGGGGGCGGTGCCCCGTTCGTTGGTCAGCACCTTGGCCCCGGTGGGCAGGCGGCACTGCTCGCGGTGAGTGGGGCCGGGGGTGCGGCCGTAGCGCTTGTAGAGCTTCTCCAGCCGTTTGAAGGTAGGGGCGTGGAAGCGCAGCTCGCGGCCGAAGTAGTCGGCCAGCACCTGTTTGGTGATATCGTCCTTGGTGGGGCCCAGGCCGCCGGTCATCAGCACGAGGTCAGACTGCTGCAGGGCGCGGTCGAGGCCGGCCATGATGCCCTGCCGGCTGTCGGCAACGGAAAGGTGCTCCAGAACCGTGATCCCCTCCTCACTGAGGGCGGCGGCCAGGTAGGTGGCGTTGGTATCGACAACCTGCCCGATGAGAATCTCGTCGCCGACGGTAAGAATAGTGGCCTGCATAGTAGGTTTATGGCCGCAAAAGTACACCGCCCGTCAGGACCGGGGCACTTCCTTTGGAAAAAATGAAGAATGGGTGTTATCTTTGCGGGAGCTATGACACTATTTAGCGGAGTTTTCTCCCCCTTGGGCTGAAACTGCCGTACGCATTCACACGACACTACACAACACAAGCAACGACTGGTTCCGGGCAACTATTAAAAGTTGCCGCTTTGGCCCCAATTCCGTCCCGTTCGCGTTCATCTTACTGACGGAAGTCTGTTTATCGGTCCTTTTGGAGCAGCCGGCTGCCGGGGTCAGGTCTTTTGACTGACCCGCGCAACTTTGTACACATGAAAATTCTCATCCTTGGTGGCGTGAGCTCAAGAAGCGGGGGAGGCGTGTTTCACGTCATGCACCGACAGGGGCACGCCTTGCAGCAACTGCCCGGGACGGAGGTGCACTTTCTGCTGTACGACGATGAGCATAGCGCCGCCGACCGGGTCCATTTTGCGCGGACGCAGGTGCATACGTACTCGATAACCGGACCGGCCAACCTGGCCTACTCGCCCGATGTATACCAGCGGATCGAGGAAATCGCACCGGACGTGGTCCACGTGCACGGGATGTGGCTGTATCTGGCGCACGCTAACCGCAAGTACCACCAGGCCACCGGAACGCCCTACGTCATCAGTCCCCACGGCATGCTCGATAGCTGGCAGCTCCGGCAATCGTGGTGGAAGAACACGACGAAGAAGATCGCCTTCCAACTTTACGAGGGGGAACACCTCCAACGGGCCGCGGCCATTCACGCACTCAACGAAGCGGAACGGGACGCCATCCGCGACTTCGGCCTCGAAAACCCGATCGCCATCATACCGAATGCGACCAAACTGCCCGGGGCGCCATCCCCCGACGAGCAAGCCGCGCAATGGGTGATCGATGACCGCAAGGTGCTGCTCTTCCTCAGCCGCATCCATACGAAGAAGGGGCTGGACAACCTCCTGCGCGGGTGGGCCGCCAGCCAACCGGCGGAACACGGATGGCGACTGGTCATCGCCGGGGACACCACCGACACCGCTTACTGGGACCAATTGCGGAGCCTGCAGCGTGAACTCGGGATAACGGACAGCAGCACTTTCGTCGGCGGGCAGTTCGGCGAAGAGAAAGCCCGCAGCTTCCGGGCGGCGGACGGCTTCATTCTCCCTTCCTTCAGCGAGGGGCTCCCGATGGCCGTGCTGGAAGCCTGGTCGTACCGGCTGCCGGTGCTGATGACGACCTACTGCAACCTGGACGTAGGCTTCCGGGCCGGGGCCGCCCGCGAGATCGATACCTCCGCAGACTCCATCGCAACCGGCATCCGGGAACTGATCCGAATGCCCGAACCCAAGCGCCGCGAAATGGGCGAACGGGGCTACGAGCTCGTCCGGCGGCAGTACACCTGGGACACCGTGGCCCGGGACACCCTCGACCTGTACCGCTGGGCCCTCGGGCGGGGGAGCTTTACGAATTTAAGTTAGTTGACTGCTTTACAACCCCACTATGAACAAGCATAACTCCAGAAATAAAATAGTCTACCTCGGCGTGCAGCCGACGCCCTACACCCAGTACTTACTGGAACGGCTGCGGCAGTCGGACCGCTTCGACATCGACATCTACTTCACTTACCAGGTGATCTCGGACCTGCCGTGGAAGAGCAAGATGGTCCACGAGACCGACCGCTTCTTCAACCGCCGCTTTCTGGGCATCGACCCGGACATCGTGAAGCTGGCCTGGACGGACAAGACTTCCATGTTTTACGTCCTCGGCTACAATGAGCCGACGAAATTTCTGGTCCTGCTGATCCGGATGCTGATGGGCTACCCCTACAGCTACTTCAACGACTCCATCAAGCTGAACCGCAATTTCTACCACCTCATCAAGCGGGCCGTACTGCCGGTGCTGCTCAGTCGGGCGCGGGCGATCTTCACGACCGGCAACTTCGGGGTGCGCCGTTTTCGCAAGAGTGGCTACGCCCCCCGGAATGCCACCTTCGTCGACTTCCCGTTCTTCGTACCCCTGCCCGAGCTTCCCGAGCGGGAGCCGAAGCAGGAACTCACCTTCCTGTGCAGCGGCCGGTTAGTCGATCGCAAGGGATTCGATGACGTGATCCGGGCCTTCACCATTTGTCAGCGCGAACACGAGGCCGCATTCCGGCTGCTGATCGCCGGGGCGGGACCGAACGAAGCCCAGCTGCGCGGTTTGGTCGCCGAAGGCGGGCTGGAGGATAAGGTCACCTTCCTGGGCTGGCTGGAAGCCGAACAGTTGAAAGAGATCATGCTGACCAGCGACGTCTTCGTGCACTACGTACCCATTCACGACCCCTTCCCCGTGGCCGTACTGGAGGCTATGGCATTCGGACTGCCCATCGTCGGATCGGATCGGGCCGGATCGGTAGCCGACCGGGTGAAGAATGGCGTGAGCGGCTACGTGCTGCCGGCCCGACAGCCCGGGGTGCTGGCGGAAAACCTGATGCGTTTCATCCGCAACCCGGCGCAGGCGGTTCAGATGGGGCGGGAAGCCCGGAAAACGGCCGAAGAGTGGCCGGTAGAGCGGGCGGACCGCATCCTGGACGAGTACCTGTTCGAAGAACCCGCCGCCGCACAATATGTCGCTTAAGGTGTCCTACTCACAATTCATGGAAACGACCGACCTCCAGCCCGAGCAGAATTTCTACGATACCCAGGCCTTCAGTCTGGGGAACCGGCTGCGGCGCTTTGCCTGGATCGTCTGCTGGGCGCTGCTGTGCCGGTGGACGCCCCGCCCCCTGCACGGCTGGCGCGTCCTCATCCTGCGGCTGTTCGGCGGGCGGATCGGGAAACAAAACAGTATCTACCCGAACTGTAAGATTTGGGCTCCCTGGCTGCTGCGCACGGGCGATCTGGTCACCATCGGCCCGAACGTAGAGGTGTATAACCCCGGGGGAGTGAGCCTGGGCCACCACGTCATCCTTTCCCAGGACAGCTACCTCTGCGGGGCGACCCACGACTACGACGTGCCCGAGTTCACCTACATTAAAAAGCCCATCGTCCTGGAGCCCTATGTATGGATTTGCGCCCGTGCCGTGGTACTGCCCGGCGTACACGGCGGGGAGGGGGCCGTACTGGGTGCCGCCGGGCTGACGTCCCGCGACCTGAAACCCTGGACGCTGTACGCGGGAAACCCCTGCCGGGAGGTCAGAAAGCGGGTTAACTTCCTGACGGACGACAACCCCCCCGCCCCATGATCTCGGTGCTGATACTGACAAAGAACGAAGAGCAGGACCTGCCGGGCTGCCTGGCTTCCGTAAGCTGGTCGGACGACGTCCACGTATTCGACTCCGAAAGTACCGATGCTACGGCGGCTATTGCGCGGGCAACGGGTGCTACGGTCACTACCCGGCCCTTCGACGGCTACGCCTCCCAGCGGAACGCCGCCCTGGATACCCTGCCCTTCCGCAATCCCTGGATCCTCATTCTGGATGCGGACGAGCGGACGCCAGACGTCTTTGGCCGGCAACTGCAGTCGGCGGTGCGGACGGCCGGGGCCGAGGTGAACGGCTTCCGGTTTCGCCGCCGTGACTACCTGCACGGAAGCTGGCTCAAATACTCCCAGATCTCGCCCTACTACATCCGGCTCATCCGCCACGGACGGGCGCGCTACCACCGGGAGATCAACGAGGTGCTGGAGGTGGACGGGAAGGTCGTCGACCTGGATGGCCACTTCGACCACTTCCCCTTCAGTAAGGGCATCCGGCACTGGGTGGATAAGCACAACCTCTATTCCAGCATGGAGGCCACGCGCTGGTTGCAGGAAGAGGAAGCGGACATGGAATTCTCCTGGCGCAGCGCTCTTTTCGACCGGGACTTCAACGTGCGGCGCTACCACCAGAAGGGCCTGTTCTACCGACTACCCGGGCGACCGCTGCTGAAGTGGGCCTACATGATGTTCTTCCGACGGGGCATCCTGGATGGCCGCGCCGGCTGGACCTACGCCGCGCTACAGGCCATCTACGAATACCTGATCGTACTGAAATACCGGGAGCAAAAGCTCAACTTGCCGGATGATTCCAGTTCCTGATCCCCATTGCACCTGCGTCCGCGCCCAATTATACCCCCACACTATGCGCATTCTCCTTTTCCTCTTGCTGACCCTGCTTTTCCTCTCCGGCTGCAACCGGCGGAACCTGGCTTATCTGGAGAACCTGGTCGGGCCGGACGGCACCTACAACGGTACCTATACCCCGCCGGGGGAACAGCGGATACGGGTGGGCGACCTGCTCTCCATTTCCGTGAGTAGTGCCTCGCAGGAAACCGACCGCCTCTTCAACCGGGGGGTGGAGGGACCGGAACAGTCGATACAGGGCTACCTCGTCGATGCGGAGGGGACCATCGAGTTCCCCGTGATCGGGAAAGTGGAGGTACTGGGGCTGACCAAAGCCGAGCTACGGGACCGGCTGCGGGAGCGCTTAAGTGAATACCTGCAAAACCCCGCCGTCATCATTCGTTTTCGCAACGTCACGGTGACCGTACTGGGGGAGGTGGAAAATCCGTCCACCTTTACCGTTCCGAATGAGAGCATCACCCTACTCCAGGCGCTGGGGATGGCGGGCGACATGACCGTATACGGCAAGCGGGAGGAGGTACTGGTGATCCGGGAGGTGAACGGGGTACGCACCGCGGCCCGCCTCAATTTACAGGACCCCGCCACCCTGAACTCCCCCTACTACTTCCTGCAATCGAACGACGTAGTGTACGTGGAGCCAGTGGATGCCAAGGCGGAGCAGGCGAGCCTGTCGCGCAGTAATATCTCGATCGCGGTTTCGGTCCTTTCCATCATTACCTTTCTGATCGTCGGCCG
>CAZKPE010000023.1:13419-18635 GCA_964554545.1 uncultured Lewinella sp. | reverse complement strand
TTCCTCGGGCTGGCCTACTACTACCTGAGCGAGTTGGTCGTTCCGGAATACGGCATCAACAGTACCCTGCTGATCCGGGAGAACGAGGAGGGCATCGAGCCGAAGAACCTGACCGGCTTCGCCGACCTGAACCTCTTTCAGCCCCTGAGCAAGATCGAGGACGAGATCGAGATCCTCAAGTCGGACAGCCTCATGTACCGCGCCCTGGCGGGGCTGGAGCAGGAGGTGCAGTACTTCCGGGACGACCGGGCCGTGTACATCGATGACCTACCGCTGCGGGTGCGGCTGGATACGTCCGAGAAATACATCACTTACGTACCGGCCACGATTGAATTTATCGACGACACCTACTACCGGCTGGTCGAAGAGGAATGGGTGGAAAGGGGAGCCGAGCGCTACCAGATCGGTGCCCGGGTGGAGCGGCCCTACGGCACCTTCCGGGTCGAGCTGGTCGACTCGACGGTGAATGCTTCCGACCTGACCCCGGTGACCTTCGAGTTCCGGACCATCCGGGAATTGCAACGGGAGTTTTCGGAAAGCTTCGGGGTTTCCCAGGTCAATCTGGCCAGCAGCGTCGTCACCATGGGCCTGATCGACGTCATTCCCCAGCGGGGCGTGGACGTCATGAACCGCATCATCGCGGGCTACCAGGTAGATGCCGTGGAGGAAAAGAACCGCATGGCCCTCAACACCCTGGAACTCATCGACGAACGGCTGACGCTGCTTACGGACGAGCTCGGCCAGGTAGAGGCCAACGTGGAGGCGTACAAGCGGAACAACGAGCTGATCGACGTGACGGCCAACGCCGAGCGCTATCTGGAACGGGCGAATGAGTACCAGGAGGAACTCGGGGATTACGAACTGCGACTCGATATCCTCAATTCCATCGAACGCTACATCCGCCAGCCGGCCGATAACTTCACCTCCGTCCCCAGTTCGCTTACCATTCAGGATCCAACGCTGACCGCCCTGGTGGCCCGCTACAATGATTTGCAACTGCAGCGCCAGCAACTGCTGGAAAACTCCACGGCCAGCAACCCGCTGGTGGTCGACCTGACGCGCCAGCTCACAACGCTGCGCGGCAACATCCTCGAAAACATCGCCAACGTGAAGGAGGGGCTGACCATCGTCCGGGACCGCCTGGAGGAGAACAGCCAGCGCTTCGAGGCCCAGGTGCGGCGGGTGCCCTCCATCGAGCGGGACCTGCTGGAGATCAAGCGGGAGCAGAGCATCAAAAACAGCCTCTACCTCTACCTGCTACAAAAGCGCGAAGAGTCGGCCCTTTCCCTGGCTACCGGGGTGCCGGCCCTGCGGGTCCTCTCCAATCCGACCGTCTCCGACGAGCCGGTCAACGAGAAGGATACCCTGGTGTACTTCGCGGCCCTGCTGGCGGGGCTTTTCGTCCCCTTCGGTATGCTGACTCTGCGCCGTATGTTCTTCGACCGGATCGAGACGCCCGACGGCTTGCGCAACCTGACGCGGGCCCCGGTAATCGGGGAGATCAGCCCGAAGAGCGGCAAGAAGGACCTCATCGTGACTGCCGATAACAGCAGCCCGGCCGCCGAGCTGTTCCGCCTCCTGGTGTACAACCTGGAATTTGCCCACCCCAAGCACAATCAGGTCATCCTGATCACCTCCGGAAAGAGCGGGGAGGGCAAGACCTTCGTGGCCGCGAACGTGGGGGCCAGCCTGGCCCTAAATGGCAAGCGGGTGGTCGTCATCAGCATGGACCTGCGCAACCCGCGCACCCTCTTCGCCCCCCAGGCCCAGCGGGATATCGGGGCAACGGACTTCATCGAGAACCGGGAGGGGACCAGGCTGGACGAACTGGCCACCCCCTCACAGGAGGTCGATAACCTGTACTTCATCGGGTCGGGGAACCTGCCCGCCAACCCCGCCCAGATGATGCGGCGCGAACGGGTAGCCGACCTCATCGCCGGACTGCGGGAACGCTACGACCACGTCGTGATCGACTCCGCCCCCATCGGCCTGGTATCGGACGCCTTCGCCCTCAGCAAACTGGTGGACGTGACCCTCTACGTCGTCCGCGCCAAGTATACCCGGCCGGCCGAAATCCGGACGATCAACGACATCAACGAGAACGGCAAACTGCCCCGCCCGGTCATCGTGCTGAACGACTATAAGAACGAAGTGATGGCGTACGGCTACGGGCGGTACACCAAATAATTTTTGGCTGATCATATTTTCATGGAACCAAACACGCTCCCATCCACGCTCGGTTTCGGCCTGTCCAGTCTGGCCGGAAGTGGAAACTTTGCCCACCAGGAACGGCTGATCCGGACCGCGATCGACGAGGGCGTCACCCACTTTGACGTAGCCCCTTATTACGGTTCCGGAGATGCCGAAGCCCTGCTGGGTAAGATACTCTCCCCGGTTTCCGAGCCCGTCACGATTGCCACCAAGTACGGGTTGCAGCCCGTAGGCGGTGGGCGACTGGCCGCCCTGGCCCGGCAAAGTTTACGCCCGGTTTTTCGGCAATTCGGCGGACTGAAGCGGCTCGCCTCCCGGCTAGTGAACCGGGTACGCCAACCGGAGACGGAGGTGCAGGTCACCGGCCTCGGCGGTGACCTGACGCGTTCGCTGGAACGGAGCATGGAACTGATCGGCCGGCCGATCGACCTCTACTTGTTGCACGACGCCAGCTATGCATTTGCCTCCCGCGAGGAGGTGCGGGAGGAGCTTGACGCCGCTCGCCAGGCGGGCCACATCAGCGCTTCCGGTATTTCCGGAGCGTCGGCGGACGTGCAAGCCGCCATCCGGGCTTTTCCCGCCACCTATCGGGTTGCCCAGTTGGAAAACAGCCTGACACAACCGGCCCCTCTGACCGAGCTGAGCGCTCCGGATGGTCTGGTTACCTACCGCGCTATCTCAAGCGGGCTCGGGCACCTGAAGGAGCATCTGCGGCAACCACGGTTCCGCAATCGCTGGCGTGAAGGAGTTCTCGACGAAACGGAGGACGAGAGCGTGCTTGCCCGGGTACTACTGGAGCTGGCCATCTACGAAAACCGGGGGGGCACGGTGTTATTCTCCACCCGCCAGCCCGACCGGGTCCGTCAGTTGGCCCGGGCCGTCCACGATCCCTTACTCGACCAGCAGCAACTGCGGGAATTGACGACCCTCCTGGGGCGGGCGGCTCATTCCGACAAATCGACCCCTCGTGCACACTGACTTCAACAGCGTGCCCGATAGCGAGCTGAGTTGCGACATCTGTATCATCGGGGCGGGTGCCGCGGGGCTGAGTTGTGCCCTTTCCCTGACGGACAGCAAACTGTCGGTGATCGTGTTGGAATCAGGACTGAGCAAGCCTGACCAACGAGCCACGGACCTGAGCCGCGCCGAGGTGGTCGGGCGGCCGCACGACGGTGTACATACCGCGCGGGAACGGGTCTTCGGGGGGACCACCACTACCTGGGGGGGGCAGGTCTACCCCTTCATGGAAGAGGACTTCGAGGAACGGACCGAAGTCGGTATAAAGGGGTGGCCCCTGAGTTACGGGGAGCTGGCACCCTACTACGAGCGGGCCGAGCACTTGGTCGGTACCGACACCCGGGTGAGTTTCGATTACGATCCCTGGGCCGAGCGGAATATCCCCAAACCGGCGTTCGGGCAGGGATCGCCGGCGCTGTTCGTGACGAAGTGGTCCCGGACCCCCAATTTTAAGTTATTGCACGGTGACGCCCTGGCCGCCGCGCGCAATCTGCATATTCTCACGAACGCCACCGCGGTACGGTTACAGACCTCGGCGGATACCGGATCGGTAAAGTACGCGGAGATCGCCTCGCTGGATGGCAGGCGTGGTCGGGTGAAGGCCCGTCGCTTTGTGGTGGCCGGCGGGGCCATGGAGTCCGTGCGGCTGTTTCTCGTTTCCGCCGCGGATGCTTCGGCGGGCCTGGGGCGAGCGGGGGACTTAGTCGGGCGGTACATACAGGATCACGTCTCCGCTACCGTGGGGGAGATACGGCCGCGATCCCGCCGGCGTTTTCACGAACTGTTCGACCCCTTTTACCGCGATGGTTATAAGTATCTGCCGCGGTTAAGGTGCGAGCCATCCTGGGCCCGCTCGGCGGGTGTACTACACGCATCGGGGCAAATCGTTTTCACTCGTGATGAAGAGGGTATCCTACCCCGCCTGAAAGAGACCTTCCGGGCGGTGAGGGGAGGAAATCGACCGAGCATGCGGGACCTGGCGACCGTCGCCAGTCCGCGTGGTTTGGCCACCCTAGCCCGATCCCTCTACCGCTGGCAGGTGAAGGGCAGGGGTTCTTCGGATCTGGAGCAGCCGATCTATCTGGAAGTACTCGCCGAGCAGGAGCCCACCGCCGATAGCCGCATTACGATGAGCGGACAACGCGATGCACTGGGCATGCCGCGTATCGCCCTGGACTGGCGAATCTCCCCCCTTACGCGCAGAACCATTCAGCGGGCGGCGCTCCACCTGAGCGAGACACTCGCCGCGGCCGGAGTGGCCGACGTAGACCTGGAAGGCGCGGTCAGGGAGGATCGACTGCCGGAGGCGATGTTACGGGATGTGTACCATCAGGCGGGGGGGCTCATTATGGGTAGCGATCGGCGTAGTGGCGTAGTGGACCGGGATTGCCGGGTGTTTGGATCCGATAACCTCTTCGTGGCCAGTGCCGCCGTCTTTCCGACGAATAGCTTCTCCAACATCACCTTCACGATCATGGCGCTTGCCGTCCGGATCGCGGACCAGCTAAAGCGTGAACTCTAAGGATGGCGAAGGTCGGCAACGTGGTGAAGAATCTGGGCGCGGGCACGTGGGTGCGGGCGTCGACCATCTTATTCAAGTTGGTACAGGTTCCCCTCTTGCTTGGTTTCTTGGGCGCGGACGACTACGGGCGCTGGCTCATTTTGTATTCCCTGCCTTCCTGGCTGGCCTACGCGAGCCAAGGGTTCGGCAGCGTGGCCTCGAATGAGATCCCGATCGCGGTAGCGGGCGGACGCCACCAGGCGGCCCGTGAGGTATACGCCACCAGTTTCGCTTTCATGTTCGGGATTGCCGCGGTGGGCATGGTGATCGTTGCGGTCCTGCTCCCCCTCATTCCGTGGGCATCATTTCTGGACGCCGCCGCCGACCGGCGGGGGGAGATCCAACTGGCGGTCGCTTTTCTGGCCCTGGCGATGTTTGCCTCGTTCCTGGGCGAACTCTTCTACGGGCGGTTCCGGGCGGCCGAGAA
>CAZKPE010000023.1:0-13319 GCA_964554545.1 uncultured Lewinella sp. | reverse complement strand
GGCTTCGCTTTCCAGGCCTTCCCCCTGGGTAACGCGCTGCTATTTCAGGGGAATCTGCTGGCGGTGCAGTTGATTCTCGGCCCCGCGGCGGTAGCCCTGTTCGGAACCGTACGTACCCTGGTCCGGGTGCTGAACCAAGCCCTGGAGCTGGTCAGCAAGTCGATCTGGCCCGAGCTGAGCTACCTCTTCGGTAAGGAAAATTTCGATGAAATTCGGCGACTACACCGCATGGGCGTCGGCCTCTGCGTGGTGCTTGCCGTGGGGGGCGTGGTCGGGTTGGCGGCAGTAGGCCCATTCCTGTATGACCTTTGGGTCGGCGATGCGATTGCGCTATCCTTCACCCTATTGCTATTCTTTTTACTCCCCATACCGTTCAATGCCCTCTGGCTCACTAGCAGCACGGTCTTGATGGCCTGCAACCGACACGAGGGTCTGGCAAAGCGCTACATACTTGCTACCGGACTGGCCGCAGTGGGCTGTGCCGTCCTCACGTGGTTGCTGGGGATACGGGGTGCCGCCTTCTCTACCGTCATCGCCGATCTCATCCTGATTCCCTACGTCTTACACCATGCACTCACCCTTTCCCGGGATGCCCTGGGGCCCTTTTTTCAGGGAGCCGCCGCCGAATTGCGCGCACTGACCCGTAAGGCGCTTCACCTTCACCACACTTCCTAATCTCACCTCCATGAAAGTAACTTACACCGCTCCCAATCGTTCGCACCACTACCCCTACGCCGAGCAGCTACAGCGACTGGGCCACCTGCACGCCTTCGTCTCCGGCTTCAGTCGGCTTAGCCCCCGCTCGCCCCTGCCCGCGGTTGGCGATAAGCTGAAGCGCCACGACGTCAACCAAACCCTGATGCTGCTGAGCGATCGGTTGCGGGCACCGGCCGCGGTCACCGATTGGTTCCGGGTCCGCTCGGACCGCCGGCTGGACGAGGCTTCCTACCGCTGGGCGGCGGAGTCGGACGTGTTTCTATTTTACCGTACCGAGGGGATTCGCACCGCACAACGCCTTCGGAAGGAGGGGGCGGCCACCCGTCGCGTCATGGAGGAAGTCAACAGCCACGTGGTCTACGCTAACCGGATCTTGCGGGAAGAATATGAGAAGTTGGGCCGTTCGACCCCCTTCCAGCAGGACTATGATTACGACCTCCGGCTGCGCACCTACGAGGAGGCCGACTACATCCTGACCCCCTCCGAGTTCGTCAAGCGATCCTTCGTGGAGCAGGGTATCCCCGCCGAAAAGCTCCTGAAGGTCAACTTCGGTTTCCGCACCTTTGAGAGCAACGCCGCGGCGGAACGGGAGCAGGATGATAACACCTTCCGGGTGCTCTACGTGGGGCAGATCAACTACCGCAAGGGGCTGCGCTACGCCCTGCAGGCCTTCGCCAAACTGAAACACCCGAAGAAGGAGTTCGTCATCGTCGGCCCGGAAACCAAGATCACCGGCCTGGAGCGGACCACCATCCCCGACCACGTCACCTTCACGGGCACCCTGAAGGGGGACGAGCTGATGCACGAGTACCGCCGGGCCACCATTTTCGTGCTGCCGAGCCTGGAGGAGGGCCTGAGTCTGGTACAGGGGGAGGCGCTGTCCTTCGGGCTACCCCTCCTCATCACCACCAATACCGGCGGCGACGACCTGATCACCGACGGGGTGGAGGGCTTCATCGTACCACCCGCCGACGCCGACGCCCTGCTCGAACGGATGCAGGAGATGGCCGACCGGCCGGAACTGATCGCCGAGATGGCCGAACGGGCCACCGCGGCCACCGAGCGCCTGGGTAGCTGGGACAAATCGGGTGAGAAACTAGCCGAGGAACTGCAACGCACGCTATGATCGGCAGGGGACGGCACGACCCACTGCGACAGCGCGATCTGGCGGACCAGTACGGTATCGCCTTCCTCTGTATGCAGGTGCAGTTCGTGGCCATCCTGTTTTTCACCAGCTGTCTGCTTCTTTTCCCCGACTCCAACGATACGGCCGTCGGGGCGGGCTACATCTCCCTCCTCACCGCGCTGTCCCCCTTCGGCTACATGCTTTACCGGGGGCGGCTGCCGGCCCTCTTTAACGGGATCACCGGACTGAACCTCGCGCCGATCTGGTTCCTGTATCTCGAGTCCATCCTGCCGGGCTACGATGCTTACGAGTACATCGCCCCCCGCTTTCGGCTGGAGGCCTTCTGCTGGATCAGCATCTTCATCTTCCTGGTCAACCTGCTGTACGTACTACTTAAGCGACCACTTTCCCGATCGGCCATCGCTAATTTCGCCTTCATCGGGCGGCTGCGGTCTTCCCCGCGCGTATATTTCTACCTTACGCTGTTCACCTTCCTCTTTCCGCTGGTCGCTTTTCTGGCTTACTACGGCTCGGCCTCCGTGCTGTGGACGGCCATCTCCGGCGGGCGGGCGGGCGGCGGTTCGGCGGGTGGGCTGCTGATCCAGAGTTCGGTGGGAGATTCCAGCTCCCTGATGCTGCCCATCAACTGGCTCTGGCAGGTCACGCCCTTCTTCGCCACGGTCACTTATATGCGGGCGACGGAGAAGTACAAGCCGATGCCGCTGCTGGCCCTGGCGTGCGGACTGGCCGTCGTCTTCGCCTTCTTCCTGAGCGGGAGCCGGGGAACGATGATGTACGTGGCCGCGCCCATCCTGTTCAGTTTCTTCTACTTCAACTGGGACCGCGGCTTTCAATTTTGGGTCGTGGCCGGCTTCCTCTTCATGGGCCTGATCGGGGTGATGGAACTGCAGGTCCGCTTCCGCGGCAATCTGCTGGAGGTGCTTGCCGACCCGGAGGCTGCGGCCCGGAAGGCCGGACTGGAATCGGTCACCACGGTCGACGTCACGGAGTCGCAGCGCGACAATAATATGTACCTCCTTTGTTTGATCCTGAAGGGCTACCCGGATAAGTATGACTTCGACGGTTTCAACGACTTCGTAGCCACCCTGGCCAACCCCATTCCCCGTGCCTTCTGGCCCGGTAAGCCCATCCTGACCGGTGCCCTGGATATCGCCTACCAACCCCGCTGGGTGCTGGAGGGGCCGCTGTTCATGGGCACGACCAGTTTGTCGTTCTCCGTAGTGGGGGAGGCGTATAAAACGCGCGGCCTGCTGGGGCTGCTGATCTATGCGGCGGTGTACGCCCTTTTCCTGGTCTATACGGATGCGCTCGCGTATTACCTGCGGGAGCACCGATCCCTCATCGTGGGGCTGTTCGGGATGAGTATTTTCCTGGCCTTTTGGGGGTTTCGTTCCTTTTTTGCTTTCATCACTTTTTTGTATCCCTTCCTGATCGTGGTCGGTCTCCTCTGGGTCCTTTCGGTTTGGGAACGGTATCGCTTGCCCCAGTGACTAAATGACATACTATGCGTAAGGTAGAATTAGTACCCGGTATCCGCTCTTCGGCGCTTGGCTTCGGTTGTTCCGCCCTGATGGGTAGAGTGGACCGGGGGGCGGGGACGCAGGTGCTGGGTTTAGCCCTGGATTTAGGCATCAACCACTTCGATCTGGCCCGGTCCTACGGGTTCGGCGAGGCGGAAGGGGTAGTGGGGGAGGTGATTCGTGGGCGGCGGGACCGGGTCGTACTGGCCTCCAAATTCGGGATCGTTCCCAATTGGAAAGCCCAGTTGTTCAAACCCGCTAAGTCGATCGTCCGCGCCTTGCGTAAACAACGCCCCTCCCGACCCGACACCCCGGAGGCCGCGGCAGCGCCCGCCACCGGTAGCGGCCTCATGGAACGGTTGCTCGACCGGCCCGACCTCACCCCGGAGTTCATGCGGAAGAGCCTGGATACCACGCTGCGGGAATTGCGTACTGACTACCTGGACTACTACTTCGTCCACGACCCCCAGCAGCGCATCGAGCGGTGGGAGGAACTACTGGAAGAGGGAAGGCGACTGAAGGAGAAAGGTAAGATCAGGGCCTTCGGGCTGACCTATACCCAAGACCACCGCAAGCTGCACACCGACTACCTCGAACACTTCGACGTACTGCAACGAAACCTGCCCGATACCCCCGCCGCCTACCGCCGACTGGCAGCTGGTGCCCCGGGCGGCGGCATCTGGTTCTCCCCCATGCAAGCCCCGTTACCGGACACGACCCCGGCGGAAAGGCTGGGCCAGGTACTCGGCGATTTTTCCCGGGACGTAGTCCTTTGTTCTACTTTCAACGTAGACCACCTGCGGCAAAACGCGCGCATTGCCGAAGCGGCGGTAAAACATTAAGGACGTGAGCCGCCCCGGCTTATCTTGGCGGGATGCACAAAAGCGGTTTCGTTAACATCATCGGCCGGCCCAACGCCGGAAAGTCGACCCTCATGAATGCCCTCGTCGGCGAGCGCATGAGCATCATCACGGCCAAGCCGCAGACGACCCGCCACCGCATCATCGGTATTCTGACCGAAGCCGACTACCAAATCGTCTTCAGTGATACCCCGGGTTACATCGAGGAGGCCGGATACAAGATGCAGGAGAAGATGAACAGCTACGTCAACTCCGCCTTCGAGGATGCCGACGTAATACTTTACCTCATCGACCCCCTGGAGGAATACCGCGAGGATGACCTGCTGGTCAGCAAACTGCGGCGCTCCGACACCCCCCTCTTCCTGGTCTTCAACAAGCTGGACCTGACCGACGAGCAGCGGATCGGCGAACTGGAGCGGCAGTTCAAAAAGTGGCTACGCCCCCAACAAATCTTCGCCGTCTCGGCCCGCGACGGACTCGGCATCGACGGGCTCCTCGATGCCATCAAGGACACCCTGCCCGAGGGCCCCGTCTACTACCCCGAAGACCAGCTCACCGACCGCTCGGAACGCTTCTTCGTCAGCGAAATCCTTCGTGAGCAAATCCTGGAGCAATACCACCAGGAGATCCCCTACAGCGTCGAGATCGAGATCGAAACCTTCGAGGAAACCGAAACCAAGGACGGAAAGGAACTGGCCCGCATCAGCGCCGTCATCTACGTCAGCCGCAAAACCCAGAAACCCATCCTGATCGGCAAGGGCGGCAGCAGCATCAAAAAGCTCGGCACGAACGCCCGCAAGCGGATGGAAGAATTTCTCGGCCGCAAGGTCTTCCTGGAGATGCACGTCAAGATCCGCGAAGATTGGCGGGATGACGAGCAGTGGCTGAGGCGGTTTGGGTATGACAGGTGAGGAATTGGGAGTCGGAAGTATGAAGTCGGAAGTATGAAGTCGGAAGTATGAAGTAGGAAGTATGAAGTAGGAAGTATGAAGTAGGAAGTGGTAGTAACTTCCGACTTCCGACTTCCGACTTCATACTTCATACTATGAACCTCCCCACTCCAATACTCCCAACTCTATTCCTCCTCTGCACCTGCGCCCCGCCGCCCCCCGAACCAACGGCCGCTGAAAATATGGACTACCCCAACATCATCCTCATCCTCGCGGACGACATGGGATACGGGGACCCGACGGTCTACAATCCGGAATCGAAGATACCGACGCCCCACATCGACGCGTTGGCCGCCGGAGGAATGCGCTTTACCGATGCCCACACCACCTCGGCGGTCTGCACCCCGACGCGCTACGGGATCGTGACCGGGCAGTACAGCTGGCGCGGCCCCCTGAAGCAGGGCGTGACCTGGAGCTACGACACCCTTATCATCGACACCACGATGTCGACGGTAGCGAGCCTGCTGGGAGAGCGAGGCTACCGGACGGCCTGCGTAGGCAAGTGGCACCTGGGGCTGGGCTGGCAACGCGATGGGGACAGCATTTTATTCGACCAACCCCTGACCGCCGGGCCGAATGATTTAGGCTTCGACTACTTCTACGGCATCACGGCTAGCCTGGATATTCCGCCTTACGTATATATCCGTAATCAGCGGGTGGTGGAGCAGCCTACGGGCCGGAGCGAAGGGCCTTCCCCCGGGATTTATGACGATTTCTGGCGGGACGGGCCGGTGTCGCCCGACTTCGATCACTACGAGTCCCTGAACGATCTGACGACGGAAGCCGAGCGGTTTATCCGGCAAGAGGCAGCTGCCGCGGAGCCCTTTTTCCTCTACTTCCCCCTTACGGCACCCCACCTGCCCTGGATCCCGCGGCCGGAATTTCAGGGAAAAAGCCGGGCCGGCAGCTACGGCGATCTGGCGGTGGAGGTGGACGAGGTGGTAGGCCGCATCACCGCCCTGGTTGATAGCCTCGGGATCGGTAACAACACCCTCATCTTATTCACCTCCGATAACGGATCGCAATTCGCCAGCCAGCGAATGGAACAATACGATCACCGGGCCAACGGCGACTGGCGGGGGCGCAAGGGCGACATATACGAGGGTGGCCACCGGGTACCTTTCGTAGCACGCTGGCCCGAGCGGGTAAGAGCGGGTACGGTCACGGATGCTTTGGTGAGCACCACCGACTTCTACGCCACCTTTGCCGAGCTCACCGGTCAACCCACCGAGCCGGTCGGAAAAATTAAGGATAGCCACTCCTTTTTGTCGGTTTTGGGCGGGGACGCAGGTGCGGAGGGACGCACGCAAATGATCTACCATTCCGCCAAAGGGCTTTTCGCCTTACGGGAAGGGGATCAGGTTCTCATTCAGGGACGGGGCAGCGGCGGTTTTCTGGAAGTGGCCGATACGAGTCTGGCCGAACCGCCACGGCAGCTCTACCGCTTAGATACCGATCCGGGTCAGCAAGAAAACCTGGCGGAAATGGCCCCCGAGGAAGTGCAGCGGATGGAAAAGGCCCTGCGCGAGATTGTGAACCGCGGGGAGTAAGCGAACGAACCCGGGCCGGGGCCGGCTGCGTTGGGAGGGTATGGCAAACAGTAAACAGACCACCGACCACAAAACCATTAAGAACTGGATCGAAAAGCACGATGGCGTGCCCGCCGTAATCGACAACGATGGCAAAACGAAGGTGCTCCGCGTGCACTTCCCCAACGCCAGCAGCGACGACGAGCAGTTCGACGAAGTGAGCTACGAGGAATTCTTCGGCATCTTTGAGGATAGCAAACTCGCCTTCCTGCACAGCACGGACGACGATAGCACTTTCAACAAATTCGTCAGCCGCGACTAAATTCTAAATTTTCAATCCTCAATTCTAAATTCTCCCGTGCCAAACGCCACCACCACCAACCACGAAACCATCAAGACCTGGGCCGACAAACACAACGGTGTGCCCGGCGTGATTGAAGAAGCCACCACTGCCAACGACAGCCGCCCCCTGGCCATCATCTGGCCCGAGAACCGCAGCGACCAGAAGCTGCGCGAAATTAGCTGGGATACCTTCTTCGACCATTTCGAGCTCCGGCAACTGGCCCTGGCCTACGATACGACCGATAATAAGAAGGACTACGAATTCGTCACCCGGGGCTAGCGGGTGAAGGGTTGCCAACGGTCGGACCAGGCGAATCTTTTCTCCGTGATGGTCTGCTTTTGTTTTTGCAGATATTTCAGAAAAAAGGTGGCGGCGGGGGAGAGCTGCTTGCGCTTCATCCAGATCAGGTGCCAGGAGGTCGTCAGGGGCAGGCCCTCTACGGGAATGATCTGTAGGGTCTTATTCTCCAGCTCGTCCCGTAGGCCGATCAGGGGCATGATGGAATAGCCCATTCCGGCCAGTACCGCCTGCTTGACGGCCTCGTTGCCGGTCAGTTCGAGCTTCTTCTGTACGGGTACATCCAATTTCTGTAGGTAGCGCTCCATCGTCGCCCGGGTACCCGATCCTGTTTCCCGGTAGATAAGGGGAAGCTCCGCCAGAATTTGGGGGGAGTAGGTCTTCTGCTCGAAGGTGCGATCGGTGTTGCCAACCAGGTAGAGGTCATTCGGCAACAGGGAAATCCGGTCGGTATCCAGATGCTCGGGCAGAATGGAAACCAGGGAGAAGTCCACTGCATTTTGCTCCAGGCTGCGAATCACCTTGGCCTTATTGGTTACGTCAACCTGGAGGGTGATACCCGGATGGTCGTTCATGAAGTCCACGAGGTAAAAGGGCATGACATACTTCCCCGTGGAGACGATACTGAACCGGAGCCTGCCCGTGAGCAGCCCGCGATATGAACTCGCGGTAAAGGAGATGCCCTCTGTTTCCTGCACGATCCGCTCGGCCGATGCGGCGATCTGTCGGCCGAAGTCGGTGATGTAAATGCGGCGACCGACCACCTCCGTTAGCGGAATATCGAACTGGTTCTGAAGATTTTTGAGCTGAGCGGAGACCGCAGGCTGGGTAAGGTGCAGGCTTTCGGCGGCTTTGGTCACGCTGCCCGTTTGGACGATGCGGAGGAAGACGCGCAGTTGGTGAAGAGTAAAATTCATAAATTGTGTATATAGGTGGCATTACAAATATATATAACTTCTTATGCGATGTTGCGCCTATATTTGTAACAACCAACAACGGGAGCCCACCGGGAACCGGGAAAAAGACTAGCTACACGAACTACACTGTTTTACCATCACTGGGACGTTGCGCTGCGGAAGAATACTCTTTCGCAGCTTTTTTTTGCCCTATTCCACCGCAAATAGCCGGTCCTCTTTTTCATATTCCCGGCGGATGGCGGATTGGAGCTGGTCGCGGGAAAGGCGGTCCTCACCTTGCGAGACGGCGGCGTAGACGGCATGCCGGACGGCATTCGCAATTCCGGCCCCGGTGAGCTCGTAGCGCCGCGCCAACCAGGGCAGGTCGACCTCTTCGGCCAGGGGGAGAGCCTCGGGTAAAATACTCCGCCACAACTGAAGCCGTTCTTCCGGGCTAGGCAACTGGAAGGGGACCATCGCCTCGAAGCGCCGGGTGAAGGCCTTGTCCAGGTTGTTGCGAAAGTTGGAAGCCAGGATGCATAGTCCGTCGTAGTTCTCCACCCGCTGCAGCAAGAAACTGGTTTCCTGGTTGGCGTACTTATCGCGGCTCTCCTTCACCTCCCCCCGCTTGCTGAATAGGGCATCGGCCTCGTCGAAGAACAGGATCCACCGCTTGTGCTCCGCCCGCTGGAAGAGGCCGGCGAGGTTCTTTTCCGTCTCCCCGATGTACTTCGAGACCACCATCGAAAGATCGACGCGAAAGACGGGCCGCCCGGTCTCCTTGCCCAGCAGGGCGGCGGTCAGGGTCTTGCCCGTACCGGGTGGGCCGTAGAAGAGGGCGCGGTAGCCTTTGCGGTTGTGGCGGCCGTAAGCGGGCCGGTCCGACAGCCGCTCTTGCAGGTCGAGGTAGGCGCGCAGGTGGCCGATCTCGTTCATGGCGCGCTCTGGCAGGACGAGGTCGGCCCAGTTAAGTTCCGTTTCCAGTTGCTGGGCGGGGAAGGCGGGGGAGAAACTTGGTAGGCTGCTGCGGCCGTGGAGGATGCGGTCGACGAAATCGGCTTCGGCGATGAGCTGGCCGGCCATGGGGGGCTCGCCGGGGGGTGGGGGGAGGAGGCGGAGGAGTCCTTCCCGAAACAAAGGGGCCTCCGGACGTAGAAACTCCCGCACGGCGGTACGGGAGGCCACATCCTGACCTCCGAGTAGGAATAGAGCCGTCTCGCCATTGGGCAGGATGCCGCGGTGCTGTTTACCGCGCAGGCCGCCGAAGGGAATTAACCTCTCCTTACCGGCTGGTAATTTCCGGAGTGCTCGGTCCGGCAGTTCCGGATCGAAGTGTGGCACCAATGCCAGGAACAGGACCAGCTGTTCGGCGGGCTCGAACGGCTCCAGCTGGTTTAACAGCCAACTCCCTTCGCGCGGAAGTTGGAAAGGGGGGATCGTTGTCCGGGAAGGTGCCTCCCCGCTGAGCTCCACGCGGGCGGAAAGGAGGAGCTCGACGTAGTCGAGACCGGCCTTTAGGATACTCCTGATGGTGTTGGACTTGGGGAGGTGGGTCATTTTTCTTTCTGGTGATCCGCCAGCGCCGCTGGTTCCTGGGTCGGGGCTAACAGGCGCAGCACTTCCGTGGGTTCATGCAAATGCTTCGGATGCAGTTTGGGATCGCCGGCGACGAAGGACCATCGTTTCACGGTCTGGTCGCCAAGCGGCCAGGCATGGCTGGCAACTATACCGAATCCGTGGTCCCCGCCGGCCCGCCAGAACAAACCGCGGTGAAGATCGACCGTGGGGGAGTCGATCGGTAGCAGGGAGGTAAGATAGCTCACCCAAACCTCGTCCTCCCCAACCAAGTACCGGCTGAGTTTGGTGATCCGGCGCGTCATCGGAGGAGGGTTGAAGTTGGCATACCGTTTCGCGCGAGGTCCCGTCCAATCTCCTTCCCTGGGCGCGTAGAGGGGGCGGAGGTCCGGGTGGCGGTAGTACGACCGCAGCTTGGCAAGGAGCTGATTATAGCGTTCGGGATGCAGCTCGGTAAACGCTGCGTTTAATCGGCTTTCCACGGATAGGTATTGCCGGATAAGGGTGAGGAGGGTGTCCATGTTAGGAGAGGGCTTCTTCGCGGAATTCATCGGGACCGATGCTCAGGGTGGGAATCACCTGGAGTAGGGTGTCCTCCAGGAATATATCGGCGTCATAGGTTATGGTATCTACGATCCGAACCGCCTGTCTGCCGGCCAGGATCTGGTATAACTCATCCGCGATTTCCTGGCGCCGATCGACTAGTTCGGAGGCATTGGCTTCCGTGATGAGGTCGCGTACTTGGTTGGCGGTCTGCTGATGATCGGCCAATTCATACCTGGCATGGACCATCAGGGTCATGTGCACAAATTGGCCCTCATGAGCATTTTGCTGGTTGGTGAGGTTGCGCACGAGTTCGATCTCCGTATTGCGCATGTTCTGCTGATTGAAGTCGCGGGAGGTATGGATGATGTTCAGCCCTTCTCGGTATCCGGTGCCCTGTAGCCAGTCGGCGATCAGGTGAGATCGCTCGAGGCGAATCCGCGTGGACGGCCCTTCCATCTGTCCGCCCTCCTCGGTGGTGACGGTGATCTGACCGCGGGTATTGGCCGGCTTTGCCACTAGGTAGCTTCCAATAATGGTATGGTCGAACATGGAGCCGTTGATGTCCTCCAATCCGACTTCGACCGTAAATTGTTTCTGGGCGGGGTCAGCGGCAGAGCCGTACGCATAATCAATGACCACCTTACTGTTTTCCATCCGCGGGCGGGGTGGTGGATCGACTTTGTATTCCTTATGGGCCAGAGACAGTTTGAGGGTTTCGGCGAAATAGTTCTGTGCACGGCCTACTGCGGTATTCAGCGCTCCTCCGGAAACGAGCAGCCGCTGAAGCTCCGTCTTAAGCGGGGCGGCCAGGGCCACGGCACCTGTTTCCCCCTCCGGGGCCTCCCTGCGGTGGACCGTCCGGCGCCGCGCGAGGGCAAAACTACGTGGGGTCTCGCCCGGGCCCATGAGCTGCTCGTCCGTAGCGGGTCGGGACCGGCTGGCCCGCGCTGCGGGTAGGGCCAATTGCAGCCCCGCAAGAAAAACGTGCTGGAAGTTGCGGCGCTGGAAATCACCGTCACCGCCCCCGGGGTCCGTGCCCAGCGGGGAAAGGTGAAGCTGTTTTACCTCCCCGGCACCCGTCAGCAGGAGGTCACGAAGGCCGGACCAGTCTTGGGAATCCTTGAATTCGGCGTACTGCCGATCTTCCTTGGCCACGACCTGGGCGGCCGTGGTGGGTTGGGCCATGGTGTCCATGCGCTGGAGGTCGTCGGCGTAGAGCACGATCAGGGAAGCCTCCTCGCCGAAGAGCTCGAATAGTTGGCGCAGCAAGGGTATGAGAGCATCCTGACTGGCCTCTACCTCGTCGTCCTGTGTTTGAGCCTCCGCCCGGGTCTCAGGCGTAGAATTCTGATCTTCGGCCCGATCGGCCGCCCTGGCTTCGACGGCTTCCTCCTCGGTGATGCCCAGCAGGCGGTTGACGGCGGGGAGGATAGTCAGGATCTGGCTCTTGTTCTCGGCGTGCCGTGGTTCGTCCACCTCCGTATTCCAGCGGCGGACTTTCTCCTCCAGAGTCTCGGTGCGGCTCGCCACCATGACTTTGGGTCTGCTGCCGGTGTCATCGATCCAGCTGCGGTGACTTTCGCCGTCGGCGGAGAAGGAGATCGACTTTCCCACCTCTTCGTCTTCCCCCGTATCCTCCGCACCTGCGTCCCCGCCCCCGATGCCCAGCGACTGCAGCAGCCCCCGCGCCCGCTCCACCAGAAAGCCGATGGCCCGGTCGATGGCCGACAGCACCATGGCCTGGAAGCCCCCCACCACCTCGGCGATCTTCTCCGGCAGGTCACCCAGCCCCAGAAAGCCGGCCACGAAGTCGATCACCGGTACCAGCATACCGGCCAGCGCCCGTTCCGTTTTTTCGGCCATGCCGGCGATGTTTCCGGCGATGATGTCGGCGATGCCGTTGACGACCGTTTCGACCAAAGTGAAGATGCGGGCCGCATTCTCGAAGACCCACTTGAGCACCTTGTAGATCGCCTCGATGGCCTGGAAGATGGCCCCTGCCGGATTGAATAACCCGATGATGCGTACCGTGGCGATGCTCACGATGGCCTCGACCATGTAGGAGACGGCCGCCTCGATGATGGTATTCATCATCTCGGCCGGGTCGAGCCGCTCCTTGATCATCTCGAAGATGCCCCCCGGCCCCTCCTCGATCAGCAGGGTGATGAGCTCGTAGGCCTTTTCGAGCAGCTCCACGTTGCGCTCGCCTACGTGCCGCACCAGGATGATGCGGATGTTGGGCCAGGTGATGCCCATGACCTGTAGGAAGAAGGTGATGATGCTCTTCAGACTGGTGTCGGGCGGCAGTTCCACCCCCACCGTGCCCATGGCCGAGAAGAGCCAGTTGATGAAGCCCGACAGCAGGTGGCCGAAGAAGTTACCGAAGAAATTATCGAAGCCCAGCCGCAACGCCGCCAGCAGATTATTTCCGAAGCCCAGGGGGTCGTCGGCGATGTCCTGGGCCGCCTGCTCGATCCGCGCCAGCAACGCCCAGAAGGCCGGCGGGGCAATGCCCACCATGGCCAACAGCCCGTTGATCGTAAAGCGGACCGGGTCGTTGATGAATTCTGTTATCGCGTCGGCGGCCTTTTGCAGCGCCCCCTTGGCCGCCTCCCGCAGGGCGTCGATGCGTTCGCGGGCCTCCTGCACCGCGTCTCCCGCCTGAGCGACCAGGTCGTCGGTGAAGTTTTGCTGGGTATCGTGGACATTATCCCGCAGCCCGTTCAGTTGCTGGTCGAAGCCCGCCTGCTGTTCGCTGGCCCAACCCTGCAGACTCTCCGGCAGCTGGCTGAAGATGGTTTCGATCTGGCGGTCGGCGTTGTCGATGATCTCCTCGCAAGCTAGCACGATACCGTTCACGTAGGTGCTCACGCGGCGGATCAGGGCGCAGATGTCGCGGCCGAAGGTACGCTCGGCGCGGGTGTAGATGTCGGTGATGT
>CAZKPE010000022.1:21195-28777 GCA_964554545.1 uncultured Lewinella sp. | reverse complement strand
TGGGAACCGGAGCTTCCTGAAATAAAGCCGTCACCACTTTTTCTGCTTCGCTTTCAACCCGTAGCTGGTGGAGGTGCTCGGCACGGAAGAAGCGCTCCCGGTTCATGTGCTGCAGCAGGGCGATGAGATGATCGTAGTAGCCCCGGGTATTGAGGAGCCCGCAGGCTTTCTGGTGGATGCCGAGCTGCGTCCAGGTGTAGACTTCGATGAGTTCTTCCAGGGTGCCGATGCCGCCGGGTAGGGCCAGGAAAGCGTCGGCGTTCTCCGCCATGATGAGTTTGCGCTCGTGCATGGACTTGGTCACGATCAGCTCGGTCAGGCCGGTGTGGCCGACTTCCTTATCGACCAGGAATTGGGGGATGACGCCGAGTACCCGCCCGCCGAGCCGGAGCACCTCATCCGCCAGTATGCCCATCAGTCCGACCGAGCCGGCCCCGTAGACTAGGCGGATGTTCCGACGGGCCAGCACTTCAGCCAGTTGGCGGGCGGTGGCGGCGTAGGCGGGATGGTAGCCCGAAGAGGAGCCGCAGAAGACGGCCAGCGAAGTCATTTGCATCATTCAAAGATATATGGTATTCCCGTCGGACGCCCTAAACCGCCCGGGGCTTCCTTACCTTCTATCAGCAGCATTAAGCCCTCTTACAATATCAACATATGTCCGATCCCGCCAACGCTACCCGCCGCCGCTTTCTTCGCCAGTCCGCGGCCGGTGCCTCTCTTTTGCTCGCTCCCGGCCTGATCGCCTGCGGCCGCGGAAACTCTCCCGGTACGTCCCCCTCCGCACCTGCGTCCGCGCCCACCGACGACCGGAAGATCGGAGTAGCCATCCTGGGATTGGGAGGTTACGCCAAAGGACAAATAGCCCCCGCCCTGCAACTGACGGAGCACTGCGAACTGCGCGGACTCATCACCGGCAGCCCCGAAAAGCTACCCGACTGGCAGGAAAAGTATGGCGTAGCCGACGCCAACTGCTACACCTACGATACCATGGACGAGATCGCCGACAACGCGGACATCGACGTGGTGTACGTGATCACCCCCACGGCCACCCACCGCGACTTCTCGGTACGGGCCGCCAATGCCGGCAAGCACGTCTGGTGCGAAAAACCCATGGCGATGACCCCGACCGAGTGCCAGGACATTATCGATGCCTGCAACGAGAACGGCGTCAAACTGACCATTGGCTATCGGATGCTCCACGAACCCAATACCCGGGACCTGATCCAGCTCACGAAAGAGAAGGCCTACGGAGAACTAACCGGCGCCCACAGCTATGCCGGTTACGGTGGTAACCCGCCCCCGGCCGACTACTGGCGCGGACAGCGCGATATGGGCGGCGGTGCCCTCTACGATATGGGCGTATACACGGTGAACGGACTGCGCTACGGCACCCAGATGGCCCCGGCTACCGTGGTGCGGGCCGAACAGCGCCGGCAGGATCGCCCCAATGGAGTAGATCTCACTACTACCTACACCTTACGCTACCCCGACGGCATGCTGGCGGACGGAAAGACCAGCGTAGTCGAAAAATTCAACGAACTCTACATCGAGGCCGAAGACGGTTGGTACAAAATGGACCCGATGCAGCCCTACCAGGGCGTAAAGGGCGTGACCAGCGACGGTACCGTGCTCGGTCCGCCGGTCCCTAACCAACAGTCCATCCAGATGGACAATGACGCGCTGGCCATCCTCGACGATACGGAGGTCATCGCCCCCGGCGAGATGGGGAAGCAGGACGTGGCGGTAATCCGGGCGGTCATTGAGAGCGCGGAGACGGGGCGGGAGGTGGATATTGAGAATTGAGACGGCCGAACTGCGGTATATTCAGCGGATGCGATACCTGCCCGCCGACCGGCTCAACCATATCATGAGTGAATCTGCCGAGTTAGTGGCCATCTTTACCGCGACCGTAAGTTCAGCTAAAGCAAGTTATCGACCGACAGGCCACGGTAGACGGTGAGGACAAATCTTCATTTCCCAATCCCCAATTCTCAATCCCCCAATTCTCAATCCCCATGTTCCCCACCTGGCGCTGGTACGGTCCCCAAGACCCCATTTCCATCGATGAGGTTTCCGCCCTCGACATTCGCGGCGTCGTCACCGCCCTGCACCACGTACCGAACGGAGACGTCTGGGAACGGGAGGAGATCCGGCGTCGGAAGCGGGAACTGAACGGACTGCCCTGGTCGGTGGTGGAAAGCGTACCGGTCCACGAGGGCATCAAGCAAAATACGGACGCCGCCCCCCGCCTACTGGCGAACTACCGGCGGTGCCTGGAAAACCTGGCCGCCGAGGGCGTCACTACGGTATGTTACAACTTCATGCCCGTACTGGATTGGACGCGCACCCGCCTGGCCGTTCCCGTCCCCGGCGGCACCACGGTAGCCCTCTTCGGTCTCGATCTGGTCGCCTTCGACGTGTTCATCCTGGCCCGCCCCCACGCCGCCGAGGACTATCCGGCCGAGCTGGTCGAACTGGCCGAGGACCACTATCAAGAAATGTCGGAAGCAGACCGCGAGGAGGTCACAGCGGTCATGCTGAAGGGACTGCCCGGTTCGGAGGAAAGCTTCGACCTCGCTTCCTTCCGGGAGGCCATCGCCCCCTACCACCACCTCAGTCGGGCCACTTTCAAGGACAACCTGCGCCGCTTTCTGGAAGCCGTAGTACCGACCGCCGGCCGGGAGGGCATCAACCTGACGATACACCCCGATGACCCCCCCTGGCCGGTAGTGGGCCTGCCCCGTATCGTCTCGACCGGCGATGACCTGCGGGAGATTCTCGCGATGGCCGATGAACCCGCCAATGGCCTCTGCCTGTGTACCGGCTCACTCGGGTCGCGGGCGGACAACGACCTGCCGGCCCTGGCCGAAGAACTGGCGGACCGGATCCACTTCGTCCACCTCCGCAACGTACGCCGGCAAGACCACGCGAGCTTCGTGGAAAGCGGCCACTTGCAGGGTGAGGTGAATATGGCGCGCGTAATGGCGAATCTGGTGAAGGCCGGGCGCGATATTCCCTACCGCCCCGACCACGGGTTAACCCTGTTTGGGGACCGCGACCGCCGCACCAATCCGGGCTACAGCCTGTACGGGCGGATGCGCGGACTGGCGGAACTCGAAGGCCTGCGCGCCGGGGTCGCCGTCAGTCAAGCAGGGTAAGGCTACCGCTTACGCTGACCCGACGGCCATCTACCATTACTAGGGATCCGGTATAGGCAAATACCGCCGCCGGCATCCGCTGCCCCCGGTAGGTACCATCCCAGCCCCGCTCGTCCCCGGCCGGTTGTTCCCAGATCAGCTCACCCCAGCGGTCGAAAATGCGTAGGTCACGTACCTCCCGTACGCCCCTGCCGCGGTATAAGGTGAAGCGATCATTGGCGTCATCTCCGTTCGGGCTGAATGCGTTTGGGGCATAGGCCTGCGGGGTGGTATCCACGATCAGGCGTACGTCCGCCGTATCCCTACACCCCTTTTCATCGGTATAGGTCAGCGTATATATGGTGGAGCGAGCGGGCGCGGCCGCAGGTGCCGGGCAGGTCGGACAATCAAGGCCTTCCGACGGGTACCAGTTATAGGTGCCCGGATCGGGGGGCAGCTCGGTACTCCCCGCATTCAATCGCACCGAGTCCCCCAGTTCCATGTGGATCGTGCCCCCCAGGTCGAGGTCGGGGCGGATGGTAGAAGCAGATGTCGGTATTTCATAGCTAAGGGTGCGCGGACAGCGGTAGCCATCCATCAATGTGACGGAGTAGACCGTACCGCCCCGGGCATCCAGTTTCGGCCCGCCGGAGCCCACCGGATTACCTTGCTCATCGACCCAGTCGAAAAAAACAGCTTCGGCATTGGGTAGGGTAAGGGCAATTCGGCCGAGCGCGTCAGTACAGGCTGCCGGCGTCAATTCCGCTTCCACGGCGAAGGTGTCCGCGAATGGCAGGTAAACCGTATCTACTATACTCCTACAGCTATTGCCGACAAAGACCAGAATGGCTTCCGTATCTCCGGCGGTTACCTCCAGCGTCCCGTTTTTGGCGGGAAGAGAAGCCAGGTCGGGTATGGAACGAAAGAAAACATTCGGGTTGAGCGCATTGGAGTGCACCCGGACGGTGACCGGCTCACCCGGGCAAGCCGGTAGCGGGCTCGTCTCGATATGATAAGTGAGCGGCGCATCCAGTGCAACCACAAAAGTCTCCGTGTGGCTGATACAGGCCTCGGTAACGGTCACGGAGAAGCGACCTTCCTCGGCTACGCGAAAGCTGCGACCCGTATGACCGTTACTCCACGCAAAGGTGGCAGCCGTCGGATGACGGGGCGTGAGCGTGATCGAATCCCCCAGCCGACACAGGGCAACGGTATCCGGGAAGTAATCCCGTCGCGCAGGGCGCTGAATCACCACCTCATCGGTGACCGCACAACCCGTCGCATCGGATACCCGCATCCGGTAGCGGCCATCTACCGTAGGTCCACCACTAAGGATCAAGTCAGGGTCAGTAGCGCCGGCGATGGCTATCCCATCGCGGTACCACTGGTAGCTCGCTCCGGCACGCGCTTGTCCGCTCAGTATGATCTCGTCGTCGCAAACGGTCTGTCCGCTTACCGCGACCGGCCCGGCCACGGGTTCGGAGAAGGCATCCGGGCGGTTGAGAATGAGGTCGTCGATGAAGTAGTAGTTCCGGTATAGTTTGCCCGGGCCACGATCCTGGTCCGCGGCGCACGACCCACCGATCGCAAAGCCCTCGTAGTCGTGCGTGACGGTGAAATCGAGTGTTGTGGCGGTCCAGCTACCTGGCCGTCCGGAAACGGTGAGGTTGGTGATTAATTCATACCCTGCCGCATCGACCGCCTCCGGGCAGGTAAAGAACCGGCCGAAATTGAGCTGTTCACACTTCCGTACGCCGTATATGCTCAACTCCACCGAATCGGGAGACTGAATGTCAATCGTGTCGTAATCGACGGCTACCTGCGGCTCCATGAAGCCGAGATGAAAAGAGAGGCGGTAGCTTTCGCCGGCCTCCATGCGCTGATTATCCTTCAGGCAGGTAGCCAGATATTCCCGGTACTGCTGGGTCGTGGTGCCGTCGCCATTGTAGAAGATGCTCGTCGGGGAGTCGCGGATACCGACCCAGAAGCCAGCTACGCTACTGCCGCTTGGCAGGGGTTGTGGCAGGGCATTGGGGAAGTACGGTCCGGCCGCCGGCAGGGTGAACGCGTTCCAGGAGTCGGTAGTCCCCAGGGAGGCCCGCTGCCAGCTACTGAGGCAGTTAGCCTGGTTGACGGCGTCAGGTAAGCCTCCGGGTTGGCCGGAAGCGCAGCCCGCCTGATCGCCGGCGAATGACTCCAGCGAAGGATTGGGAAGAAGGGACGTAACGGTGGATGAAAGGGAGCAGCTGCAGTCCTCGGTGTCGTTCAGGTCGATGAGCCCGTCGCCATCGTCATCGAGGCCATTGGCGCAGTCTTCCTGAGCGAAAAAGGTGCCCCCCATAAAGAGAGCCAGCAGCAACGCCCCAGCTCTCATTAAGAGAGCCCTGCGGGCAATTGTCACGGTTTATTGTGTTTTGTTCAATAGTGCTTAAAACCGGGGCAAAGCTACGGAAAAATAGCCAAATACCACAATAAACTGCTTACATCGTCGTTTCGGCTCGCTATTTTCCTACGACTACCACGGTCCCCGCACTTCGTCCTTCCCGATTATCGACGGTTCGGTAGGTGAGTACATAGGCATACACGCCGGTGGGCACGGGGCGTCCGCCCAGACGACCGTCCCATCCGAATTCCTCTTCGGTCATCGACCATAGCAGGCTGCCCCAGCGATCGTATACTTCGAAGGTGAGAATGGCCGCGATGCCGGGGCCGGGAAAGGCGAATAGCTGATCGTTGTTCCCGTCTCCGTCCGGGCTGAAAGCGGTAGGAACGTAAACGCGGGGAGTGGCATCGACTACGATCTCTACGTCATCCTGTAGGCTACAGCCCTCTAAGCTGGTGAAGGTCGCCGTATACCGGGTAGTCAGGAGCGGCCGGGCGGTGACGATCGTAGCACTGTCGCCGAAGGGGAAACCGAGCCCCGCCGGCGGGGTCCAGCGGACCGTCCCGAAGTCATCGGGTACCCCCGTTACGCCGAGCTGTAGCGTCAGGCTATCGCCCAGGGCCAGTATGCGATCCTCCCCGAGTTCGATAGAAAAGGTGCGCGGCGGCTCGATGGTCACTTCTATGGGCGGAGATCCACAGCCCTGATTGTCGGTCGCGGTCAGGGTATAGCTTCCTCCGGATAGTCCGGAGAATACCCCCCCCGGCCGGTCCTCGCCGTCGTTCAGTCGAAATCGGTAGGGTGGGCTCCCACCACTCGCTCCGGCGGTGAGTATCCCGCTCGTCGGGTCGGTACAGTCGGCAAAGGAGACCTGGGCGGTTACCGTCAGCGGGGGCGGGGCGGTAATGGTAAAAAAGGTGGGCAGGATACAGCCCGTCGCATCCTCAACTTCCAGGCGGTAGGCGCCCGTATCCAGGCCGCTGAAGAATAGGCTATCCCCGCTGAGTCGTTCACCGGTGGTGCTGCGGAACCAGCTGGCCCGGTAGGGTGGGACGCCCCCGGCTACGATTGCCTGCGCCGTACCGTCACCGCCGCAAAAGGCTTCTGTCGTTTCCAACGATACGGCGAAGTCGTCATCGAACGGCACCTCGTAGGCCAGGGTAGTGGGGCAGCGAACGCCATCGGCCAGGGTTACGGTATACGTCCCGGCTACCCGGACGGTCAACTGCGGGCCGTCGTCCGGAAGCAAGGTGCCGGTCTGGTCTCGCCATTCGAAGTCCACCGCCGTGAGGTCGTTTACGGTGAGCGCGATCCCGCCAACGGGGTTTTCACAACTGAGGGGCTCGATATCGGCGGTGACGACGAAGGGATCGAGTTCGGCGATCACGAGGGTATCGACCAACAGCTCGCAGGAGGTGAATACATTGATAAGGATGGTATCCGTTTCCCCGGCCACGGCAAGGTAGTTTCCCCGATCGTCCTGTGGAAGGAACTCATTATTTGTATCGGCAAAGGCAAAGAAGGGGATGAACCAATTACTGTTGATTGATAACGAGACGGTATCCCCCTCACAGGGTTCCGCCGGATCTACGACTGTAGTGAAAGTGAGTTGATCGTCTGCGGTGACGACGAACCGTTCCACTCGTTGCTCACAGGCGGAACTGACCCTCACGGAGTACTCCCCGGGCTGAGCTACCTGAAAGAAACTCCGCGTACTGCCGTCGCTCCATTCGTAGGTGGCGAAGGAATTGAAGCGTGGGCTCAACACGACGGTATCACCAATCTGGCAGAGTTGCACGCTGTCGGGGATCTGGTCGAAAAGCACCGGCCGCTGCACGATCACCTCCTCGCTCAGCGCGCAGCCGCCCGCCGTGGTCACCCGGAGCACGTAGGCCCCGTCGATGGCGGGGCTGGGCTCTAGCGAAAGCGTGGATGCGGTCTCCCCGATGATGGCCGCCCCATTCTTGTACCATTGGTAGTCGGCACCCGGCGTGACCGTACCAATGAGGCGGATGCGGTCGGCGCAAATCGTTTGCCCCTCAACGGCCACGGGCCCGGCCAC
>CAZKPE010000022.1:0-21095 GCA_964554545.1 uncultured Lewinella sp. | reverse complement strand
GGGGGTTACCACGAAGATAGACGGTAGCGGCGAGGCCGGATGTTGGAGGGGCGACAGCCGATCAGAATATGCGCCGCCGGAAGGCCTCGATGGCCTCGTATTCCGTCAGGCCGAGCTGATTGTACCGCCGGGCGGTGGCCCGGTTACGTTGTTCGGCCCGCTGCCAGAATTCCCGCTCGTCCTCACCCTGGAACATGGCCCCGTCCTTCTGACTCTGGTGGAAGAAGATGGCCGTCCGTTTGCGCTGCACTTCCTGGGGGCTGAGGGGAACGGCCATTTCGATCTCGTGGATGGGCCATTCCTGCCAGGCCCCCCGGTAGAGCCAGAGCCAGGTGTGTGCCACTACTTCCGGTTGGTCTTCCTTCAGTTCTCGCAGGGCGGTGAGTACCGCATCCAGGCAGACTTTGTGGGTGCCGTGGGGGTCGGCCAGGTCACCGGCGGCGAAGACCTGGTGGGGCCGCACCTGGGTAATCAAGTCTTTGGTCTGCTGGATGTCTTCCCGCGAAAGGTCATTCTTGCGATTGGAGCCCGTTTCGTAGAAGGGCAGGTCGAGAAAGTGAATGCGATCGTCCGGAGTATGCAGGAAGCGGGCTCCGGCTACGGCTTCCCCGCGCCGGATCAAGCCTTTAATTCGGCGCACCAACGGATGATGGTTTCGCTGGCTGGCACCGGGGGAGCGCAGCAGGTCGATCACTTCCCGCAGGTCCTGGTCGGAAGTGCCCAGATGCGAGTTCAGAGCGGCACTGAATTCGGCGTACCGCAGGGCGTCGGCATCGGTCACGGCGTTGTTTCCGCTCGTCTGGTAGGCTACGTGCACCTCGTGGCCCTGTTTGATCAGCCGGTCGAAGGTGCCCCCCATGGATATGACATCGTCATCCGGATGCGGGCTGAACAGGATGACCCGCTTGGAGGCAGGCTCGTTGCGTTCGGGGCGGCCCTCGTCCGAAACGTTCGGTTTTCCGCCGGGCCATCCGGTGACCGTACGCTGCAGCTGATTGAACACCACCAGGTTCAGTTCGTAAGCCGATCCGTGCAGGGCCAGGAGATCCGACATGCCATTCGCGTTGTAATCCCGCTCGGTCAGTTTCAGGATGGGGCGGTCGAGTTGCTTGCTGAGCCAGATGATCGCCTTCCGCGTCAGGATGGGCGTCCAATCGCAGGGGCCGACCAGCCAGGGCGTCCGGAAACGGCGTAATTCGGCCGAGCTTTCCTCGTCGAGCAGTACCGTGACGCGTTCGTGATTCTGCAGGAAAGTAGCCGGCACCTCGCTGCTCACCTTGCCCTCTACGGTTCGCTGGATCACGTCAGCCTTCTTGTGGCCCCAGGCGAGCAGCACGATCCGCCGCGCCTGCCGGATGGTTTGGATCCCCATCGTAATGGCCCGGGTAGGTACATTAGACAGCCCCTGAAAGTCCGCGGCCGCATCCACCCGCGTCAGGTGGTCGAGCGTAATGAGCCGCGTCAGGGAGCGGGCATTCGAGCCCGGTTCGTTGAAGCCGATGTGGCCCGTGCGGCCGATGCCGAGCAGTTGAAAGTCCAGGCCGCCGGCCGCCTCGATCTGCCGTTCGTAGTTTCGGCAGTGCTCGTACACCTGGTCGAGCGGAACCATGCCGCTCGGCAGGTGAATGTTCTGCTCGAGAATATTGACGTGTTTAAAAAGGTGCTCCTGCATAAACTCCCAGTAACTCTCGGGGTCGTTCCGCTCAAGGCCGTAGTATTCATCCAGATTGAAGGTCACCACTCCGGAAAAGTCCAGGTCCTCCTCCCGGTGCATCCGCACGAGTTCCTCGTACACCCGGATGGGGGAGGAGCCCGTAGCGAGGCCCAGCACGCAGGGGGTATGCTCAGTGGCCCGACTTCGGATCAGATCGGCCATTTCCCGGGCTACGGCGATGGAGGCCGGTACGGAGTCCCGGAATACCTCAACGTGCATTTTTTCGTAGCGGGTGGCATCGGTGGCCCCGACGTCGCGGTAGGCGATGGATGCAGAGGAGGTGTCGTGGATGGTCAGTGGGTCTAGCATACGGACAAACATAGGGTTTTACCCGATTGCCTGCACCTGCGCGCCGCCGCCCCCGGAAACGTCCTAAAACGTCAGTACCAGCCCTACGGAGCCGGCCTCTTCCGTATACCCACCCCCCAGGCTGAGCCGGCTCCGGTGGTTGCGGGCCCAAACTTTGTGTACGTGGGGGACCATGGTGCCGAAAAACGCACCCACGCCCAGGCCGATCACGGTATCGGTAGGAAAATGCTTCAGCGCCCGGACGCGCTGCACCGCAACGAAAGCCGGAGGCAGGGAGGCCAGGGTGAAGGCGATGGCCCGGTGACCGCCCGTCCACTGCGGGTTGTAGTCGGAGAGCACCTTGGTGAAAAAGAAGGTGCCGACGGCGGTGGTGCTGACGTGGCCGCTGAAGAAGCTGTTCAGGTTATTGCCGTTGTTGCGCTCCTCCCGCTCCAGTTCGTCGTAGTAGGCCACCGGGCGGTAGCGATCGATGAAGCGGGGGCCGATGGGGCTGAAGGCGTAGGTAGCCGCCGAAAGCGCGTGGGCTTCCAGGTAGAGGACGGTGATGTCAAGCCAGTCCTTGCGAAATTTTTTGTCTACGAATAGGGTAAGGGGCAGGAGGACCGATCCGTTGAAGAAGTAGTCGCTCACTTTCGCGCTGTTCACTCGTTTCAGGGCATCTTGTTCCAGTCCCCACCGATCCAGCCGCCCGGTTTCTTCCGTAGCCAGGCGGTCGAGGGTTTCGTCGCTGATCTGGGGCTTGTCGCGCAGACTTTCGATGCCGGCGGTGCTACCGAGCATGAGACCGAGGCCGCCCAGGCCCTCATACAGGGTACGAACGCGGTAAACGGACTCCGTTTTCGGATCGAGGGGGGGTGCTTCCCGCTGGGCGGACAGGGAGAACGATAACAGGAAGACCAGAGGGAAGAAACGAGACATCAGGGGGCATTCGGAAGGGGCGACTTAACCTTAAATTTACACGGGAGCGGTTTGTTTAGCCCGCGAAAATGTGCCGTAGAATTTCCACCGTAATGAGATAGGTCGGCTTGACCCCGTCCACCCCCAGACTGCCGCTGGCCAGGGTGTGGCCCGTCAGCAGGGGGTTGTCGCTGGCGTAGTATGCATAACGCAATTTGAGCTTCGGGTTCACGCTCTTGCGGATGTGGGTGGCCGCCTGAATGGCCTTTTGGTAGTGGGCCCCCTCCATTTCCAGGCCGACCGCCCGCCAGCTACTGTCCAGGAAGTAGCGCAGAATCTCCCGGTTCTGCAGGCTGGTCCCGAGCACGGTGACCATGGGCCCGGCGTAGACGCCCAGGCCCCTTCCCTCAAAAGTTTCGATGCGGAAGTCATTGACCAGGGGGTAGTTGTCCGCCGTTCCCTCGAATACGTGGGCGTCGGGGATCATGATGTCTCCCTTACTGCCGTCGAGGATGCCGGCCTTGCCCATGATGTTGATGCTTTCCACGGGCATATCGTAGACCTTATCGTCGCCCGGGGGGTGGAAGGGGCGCAGCAGTTCGTCCATGCTTTCGTAAGCTTGTTCCCCGAAGGCGTAGTCCATGACCAGGATCACGGGGGCAGTATCGGGAGCCTTCGCCGGTTGGAATTCGAGTTCGGGGCTGACGAGCTTCGGGTCGAACGCGGCCGTGTCGAATATTTGGACGCCGATGTTGCTGCCGCTGGTGTCCACGACTTCCAACAGCCCATTCTTCAGGGCGAGTTTGGTGACCAGGGGGCGTAGGGGCCGATGTTCGGGTTGGGAGAGCGAGCGGGCAAAGTCGTATACGCTGCGGTTGCCGCGTAATTTTTGGGCGAGGGCCGCAGGTGCAAAGCAGGCGTTCATGACGCTGTGCAGGTTGGCACTTACAATGTGGAGGGGGCGTTCGATGAGCCCGCGCTCGAGCAGGATATCCTTGACCGTTTCCGCCCAGAGCTCGCCGTAGTAGTGGTGGCCGGTTTTCTCACGCAGGCTGCTGGAAAAGGTGACCTCCCGGTCCTTGTCCTCCTCGATCTCCTCCTTGGCCAGTTGCCCCAGCCAGTAGGTGATCCGGAAGAGGCTGTTGACGCGGTCTTCGTCAGCGAAACGGCGACAGGCGTCGACCACCTCGTCGTAGGTTCGTCCCAGCAGGGTACTGAGGTAGGTGTAGGCCGTTTCGATCTTGAACTCCTCCCCGCGGAGTTCCCGTTCCACGATCTCGCTGAGCAGCCGCCACTCCCGCTTCTGCCGGCCCTTGCTGTCGAGGCTGTTCCGGTAAATTTTATTCGCCTCAGCGTAGAGGAAGGTCAGGTGAGTGAGGATGTCATAGATGTCGCTGCGCCCGCGCGTCATCTCGATGTACATCTCGTGGGTATCGATGCGGTAGGCGTTGCGGCGGCGCTTGGGGGGTACGATGGGCTCGAAGTGGCTGTTCTCGTATCCTTCCCGGGTGATCAGCCGCAGAAACCGGCATTCCTCGATACCCTGCGGCAGGCGTTGAAAGACGTAGTGCAGACCGTTGAGTTCAACCCGTTCGGTATCCGTGATGGAGCCGTAGATCTCCGGGCGCAGGATCATCAGGTTGTCCATCAGCGTTCGTCCGCTCATGCCCCCGGGTTTGTAGCTTCCCCGGATGAGCAGGTGGCGCATGGCGATGTAGAGGCGCTGGACGGCCGCACGGCTTTCCTGGGCGCGTGAACGTTGCTGACTGACTGCGATCATGCGCCAAAGGTAGGTTGCCCCCTGCGGCTACTACCGGCGCGCGCGGCCACTGTAGTCCTGTGCCCGGGCGCCCAGTGGGACCACGCCGGCCGCCGCCCCCCGGAGCTGGTCGTAAAGGGGGGATTGGTTCTGGGTGGTCATCGTACCCAGGTCTTCGTAGAAGCGGCGAATGAAGCGGTTCAGAATTGTACGATCCTGGCGGGGCAGCAACTCGAAGTCGTCCACCAGCCGGAGTAGCTCGCGCCGCTGCCCCCGAAAAGAGGAAGAAACCTCCCGTAACGTCCGTTCCGGCTGCCGGTAGCCGAGGTATACCCGTTCGTAGATGCTCTCCTGGCCACTGGTACGGGTAGGGGAGGCGTAGGGGGCACCCACCCAGCCGCTGAAATCGAAGTCGTAAGCCACCGGTACGAGGGTGCCGGTTGGCAACTCTACCACTTTCACATTCCGTTGGAGGGGGAGGCTCCAATCGCCGTTCCCGACCAGGTACTGCCACAGGGCGTGGGTGGCTTCGGCCGTCTCGTCGAAGCGCTCTGCGGGCAGGCCGATGGCCTCGTCAAGTTCGCGACCTCCTGCGCGGGCGGCCATCTCGTCGGTGTCCTCGATCAGGAAAGCATAATCCGTCTGGTCGGGCTCCAGGCCATAGACGTCGCGGAAGGTGATGCGCAGCAACTGGGCGCGGTAGTGGGCGTCGGGACTGATGAGGGCATAAGCGCGGTAGGCCAGGTACTCCCGCAGGACGAGGTTGGTGGCATTGGTGTCTGAAAAACAGGGGACGACCAGTTTGAACTTGTCGTGTTTACTCAATCCCGCCGCGGCCAATTCTTTCTTGTCGAGGTCCAGCTTCAGGGGGGGCGTCTCACAGCGCGAACGCCGGAACTTACCCCGTACGCTTACGTCGACGGTGAATTGCCACTGCCGCCCATCGGCTCCGGTGAAAGCGAGGTAACCGTCCTGTTCGTCGGCCTGGGCAGCCGTGATGCTGTCCAGGGGGAAGGTCAGCACGGTCGGCACGGCGGCCGTGGCCTCGGGTCGATAGAGCTGATCGAATAGCGACTGGGCCGAGCCGCGAACGGTCAGCAGAAGAACGGCGGTGGTGATGAGTAGGCGTACCATGATGGTAGAAATAAGGTCGGTGTACAGGCGGATCAGGTAGCAGGAGAACCCACGAGGAGAAGCGGTAGTTGGGGGGCGGGAACCGAATTAATGTTCGATTTACGTAACTTCGTCCGCGGAGCAGGAAACGAAAGTTTCGAACCTGCGTCAGAACCAAATAAAGCTTCGTGTTCCCGCACGCCCGCTGCCGGATTGTAAGTCGGCGGCCCGACCGACCAAATCGGGTTTAGTGCGCCAGTTTGGGCCGATTGCCCTAACATTTGACCAACTTTAACATTTTACCTACAGGCCCTTTACCTAACCACCACCAATGACTGCTACTCCAAGCCTTCCACCCACCGCTCTCAACGACGAGCAACGGGAAATGATCCGCCAGAGCGCGGCTGACTTTGCCCACGCCCACATCCACCCCCACGTCATGGAGTGGGACGAATCCCAGCACTTCCCCCGGCAACTCTTTCACCAACTCGGCGAGTACGGTTTTATGGGCGTACTCGTTCCGGAAACCTATGGGGGCACCGGTTTGGGGTACGGCGAGTACGTCACCATCATTGATGAGATCGCCCAGGTGTGCGGCAGCATCGGACTCAGCGTGGCGGCCCACAACAGCCTCTGCACCAACCACATCCTGCAGTTTGCCAGTGAGGAGCAGAAGCAGAAATACCTACCCAAACTAGCTACCGGTGAACACCTGGGCGCCTGGGGACTGACCGAGCCCAACACCGGCTCGGACGCCGGCCGGATGCGCACCGTAGCCGAAAAGCAGGCCGACGGGGGATATATTCTCAACGGAGCGAAGAACTTCATCACCCACGGCATCAGTGGGGAGGTGGCCGTCGTCATCGCCCGCACGGGCGAACTACTAGACAGCCACGGTATGACCGCTTTCATCGTCGAACGGGGCGACGAGGGCTTCCGCGGCGGCAAAAAAGAGGATAAGCTCGGCATGCGCGCCAGCGAGACGGCCGAGATCATCTTCGAAAATTGCTACCTACCGGCCGATCGCGTGATTGGCGAAGTTGGGGAGGGCTTCATTCAGAGTATGAAAATTCTCGACGGCGGGCGCATCAGCATTGCCGCCCTCAGTCTGGGGATTGCCAAGGGTGCCTACCGGGCCGCCCTGGCCTACAGTCAGGAGCGGGAGCAGTTCGGCAAAGCCATCAGCCGCTTCCAGTCGATCGCCTTCAAGCTCGCCGATATGGCCACCGAGATCGAGGCGGCGGAACTTCTTACCCGCAACGCCGGGCGACGGAAGGACGCCGGCCTGCCCGTGACCCGGGAATCCGCAATGGCCAAGCTGTACGCCTCGGAAGTCAGCGTACGGGTCGCCAATGAGGCCGTCCAGATCTTCGGCGGCTATGGTTTCACGAAAGACTATCCGGCCGAGAAGTACTACCGCGACTGTAAACTCTGCACCATCGGGGAAGGTACCTCGGAAATCCAGCGGCTGGTGATCAGCCGGGAACTGCTTAAAAAGTAAGTCGTATCGATGGCACGCATACCGGTTTTCGACTTCGTCAGGTTATTTCGGGTACAGAATCTACTCGTCGTAGCCCTGACGCAGCTACTGGTGTATTACCGCGTTATCCTGCCCGCATTGGAGACCGAGGGCATACAGGGGGTACTGGGGCCGTGGAAGTTCTTTGAACTCTGTCTGGTGACCCTCGTCATCACCGCTTCGGGCTACCTGATCAATGACCTGCGCGACGTTCGGATCGACGCCATCAACCACCCGGGGAAAAACCGGGTACTGAAGCTGGGCAAGCCCAATGTGCAGTACCTCTTCGCCTCTTTGGTCTTCGTCGGCTATCTCTTTTCGCTGCTGCTTGCCCTGCGGCTGAATGAGCGGCAGCTGCTTGTCCTTTTTCCCCTGGCTGTAGGTATGCTGGCGCTCTACAGCGTCGTGCTCAAGCGGGTGCCCTTCGTGGGTAACCTATTGGTGGCCCTATACTGCGCGGGCGTGCCCGGCATTTTGGTCGTGACCGAACGGCGGGCGATCGGTGAGTTGATCGCCGCCAACCCCGGCCTGGGGGTCGATGCCCTGCGGGTCTGCCTGCTCTTCATGGCCTTCGCTTTCGTCGCCACGCTGCTGCGGGAGTTGGTCAAGGACCTGGAGGACATACGCGGCGACCGACAGGAGGGGCGGCAAACCCTGCCCGTGATGTTCGGCATGAAGACGAGCCGCTGGGTCGCCATCATGCTCGGGGTTATGGTCATCGTCTCCATCCTCAGCCCCATCTTTCTCGGCTGGCCGGCCTTTATGCAACCACCGATGCTGGTCTGCATCGCCGTCCTGCTGTTCATCGTCGTCCTGATCGTAGCTCAGCTGTTCCGGGCGCGACAACAGGTCGACTACCGGAAGTTAAGCCTGCAGCTCAAATTACTGCTCATCGCTGGGCTCGGGCTGCTCATCTTCTTCTGATGGATGCCTTCGTTCACCCCACGGCCGTCGTCGATCCGGGAGCCCACATCGGCCGGGGCACGCAGGTGTGGCACTTCAGTCACCTGATGCCGGACTGCGAAGTCGGCCAGGATTGCAAATTGGGGCAGAACGTCTTCGTCGCCGGTGGGGTACGACTGGGCAACCGCTGTAAGGTGCAGAACAACGTCAGCCTCTACGCCGGCCTCCGGGTGGCCGACGAGGTCTTCATCGGACCCTCGGCGGTGTTCACCAATGTGCGCAACCCCCGGGCCGCGGTCGATCGGCGCGGCGAGTACGCGCTGACGGAGGTACGGCGCGGGGTCACCATCGGGGCCAATGCCACCATTGTGTGTGGCATAACCCTACACGAGTATGCCTTCGTCGGGGCGGGGGCCGTCGTGACCCGCGACGTTGCGGCTTACCACCTGGTCGTCGGCGCCCCCGCCCGCACCATTGGCTACATGAGCCGGGCGGGGCACCGCCTACACTTTGACGGGGCGGGGCGGGCGGACTGTCCTGAATCAGGGACTTACCTGCTCGAGGATGGGGTCGTGGTGCCCGCCTAAGGTTTACCTTTGCGCGCCTTAAACCGCCCGACGCTTGATCGTCCGCTTTGCCATCATCGGTCTTGGACACATCGGCCGCCGCCATGCCGCCCTCATCGCCGCTCACCCCGGGGCCGAACTGGTCGCGGTGGCGGATGTCCGCAACGAAGCCGAACTGATCTGGCCCGCAGACCTGGACGGCCGTCCCCCCGTATTCGACTCGGTCGACGACCTGCTCACGGAGGTCGAAAGTGATGTGGTCTGTGTGTGTACGCCAAACGGCCTTCACGCCGACCAGGGCATCCGCTGTCTGGCGGCCGGCCGCCACGTGGTGATCGAAAAACCGCTTGCGCTTACGGTTGCGGAATGCGACGCGCTCATTGCCGCCTCCGCGCGCTACGACCGCCGCATCTTCGGGGTGATGCAAAACCGCTTCAGCCCGGCCAGTGCCTGGCTACGCAACACATTGCACGGTGGCCACCTGGGTGACATTCTACAGGTTCACTTGAATTGTTTCTGGAACCGGGATGAACGCTACTACCGGCAGGAGAATGCAGAACTACACCCCTGGCACGGCGACGACAAGTTGGACGGTGGCGTACTCTACACCCAATTCGCTCACTTTCTAGACTTGCTCTGCTGGACTGTCGGGGCACCCCGTATCGTTCACGCAGTACGTATGAACCAGACCCACGGTGGCATCCATGCTTTTGCTGACACCGGCATGGTCCATTTCGCCCTGCCCGGAGGTGGTGCGGGAAGCCTGAATTACAGCACGGTGATCTGGGACCGCAATTTCGAAAGCACCTTTACGCTGATCGGGCGTCGGGGGACCGTTAAACTGGGCGGACAGTACATGAATGAATTGCGATACTGCCACGTGAAGGGAATTAGCCCACCGGAGCTTTCCGCGGCGGCACCCGCCAACCATTACGGGGGCTACCAGGGATCGGCCGCTAACCACCACCACGTCATCGATAACGTAGTAGCGGTGCTGAATGGGCGGGCGGAGGTGGCCACCACGGCAGAGGAAGGCAGGGCAGTAGTCGGCCTGATCCAAGCCATCCAGGCGGCTTCAAAGCCAGTGTAGAGTGGGGCATCCACCGCGGCGGCCCTCTACGATGGCGTGCTGCTCGTAGAGGCGGCCGAGTTCCCGGGCATCTTCCGGCGAGGGGTCCAGCAGGCAAACACCCTCTTCCACGGGCCAGCGGCCCTGCGGGTCTTCACCGGTTGCGGCAACGTAGCGCGAACCGCGAACTTTCAACAACTGGAGCAGCGTGTCTCGCCGGGCCTGATTGACTGGCGGGGCGAGCCGGACCGAACGCGGGTTATCGGCCGTCAGTACAACGTAATATTCCACCCCCTGGCCTTCGAGGAAGGTGTCAAAACCAGGATGGGCAACATCTATCCGCAACAGAAAGCCGTTTACCCGGTAGTCCGCCCCCCGGTACGCATCCTGAATGGATTGGTCGGGAAAAGCAGTGGACTTATCGGAGGGGGGAGGGGGCATAATGGATTGCGGCTTACCTTTGCGGCCCCCAAAGGAACCGGGTAGCCGGAGCGAGGTTGCCCCGGGAACTGGAAAAAGAATTACGTTATGGAGATGGACAGATCTTCCATCATCGGTATTGTGCTGATCATGTTGCTCTTCGTGACCTGGCAGTACGTGGTAGCCCCCAGCCCCGCCGAGATCGAGGCCCAGCAACGCTACCAGGATTCAATCGCCGCCCTTACCGAGCAGGAACTGCTGGAACCCCTGCAGGAAAAGACACTGGGCGCGGACGCAGGTGCCGGGGAAGTCACGGACTCCATGCGTCAGGCCCGCTACGGATCCCGCTTCGGTGACTTCGCCCTGGCCGCCGCCGGTACCGAGGAAGACGTTATCCTGGAGAACGATCTGCTCCGCCTCACCCTCAGCACCCTCGGAGGGACCATCAAGCGGGCCGAACTGAAAGAATACGCCAAGGTTGTCGAGCAGGACGGGGGCGAAGAAGTCCGCCTGCCCCTACTGCTACTGGAAGACGATCGAAATAAATTCGAGTACATCATCCCGGTCAACGGGGTCTCCGGGGAAGGTGTCCGTACCAGTGACCTTTATTTTAAGCCTAGCCTGGAGGGCAACACGCTTCGGCTGCGGGCCGACGTTACCGGCGGGGGATACCTTGAACAGGTGTACACCCTGATGGATGGTACCTACCTGATTGACTACGACCTGCGCTTCGAGGGGCTGCAGCAATCCATTGCCTCCCCCGACGGGTCCCTGCGACTGCACTGGGAGAACTACCTCGATAAGATTGAAAAGAACAGCCAGTACGAGGCCAGCTACTCCACCCTCTACTACAAACCGGTGGACGACGATACCGACTACTGCTCCTGTACCAGCGACGATACCGAGGAGCTGGACGACCAGTCGCTGAAGTGGGTGGCCGGCAGCCAGCAGTTCTTCACCTCCGCCCTGATCGCCGATGACCGCTTCGGCAATGCAACCCTGAGTACCGTCACCGAGGGGCCAGCGCTACAGGATGACGACCTGAAGTTGCTCGTATCGGACATCCAGCTACCACTGGGCAATTTCGCCACGGGTAGCTTCGGCATGTCGTTCTACGTCGGGCCGAATGAATTCGAGCGCCTGCGGGCCATCGGCCATGATCTGAGCGACGTGGTCAGCTTCGGCTCCAGCATCTTCGGGACAATCAACCGCTGGATTTTTCGGCCGCTCTTCAACTTCCTGGCGAGCTTCATTGGGAATATGGGGATTGCCATTCTGGTACTCACCCTGCTGGTGAAATTGTTGGTCTACCCCCTCACCTACAAAATGCTGGTGAGTAACTCCAAGATGCAGCTGCTCAAGCCCGAGATCGAGAAGCTCAAGGCTAAGCACAAGGATGACAGCCAAGCCGCACAGGTCGAAACCATGAAACTGTACCAGGAATACGGGGCCAGTCCGCTCGGTGGCTGTCTGCCCATGGTCCTGCAGATGCCGATCTGGTTCGCCCTCTACCGTTTCTTCCCGGCCTCGATTACCTTCCGACAGGAGAATTTCCTCTGGGCCAATGACCTGAGCACCTACGACAGTATTCTTCCGCTGCCCGAGTGGATCCCCTTCATGCAGGGGCACCTGAGTCTCTTCGCCGTACTCTGGGCGGTGACCACGGTCATCTACGCCTACTACAATAGCCGGCATATGGACTACTCCGCCCAGCCCATGATGAAGTATTTTCAGTACATCATGCCGGTCATGTTCCTGGGCTTTTTCAACAGCTTCGCGGCCGGACTGACCTGCTACCTTTTCTTCAGTAACGTCTTCAATATCGGCCAGACGATCATCACGAAGAACTTCATCATCGACCAGGACAAGCTGCGCAAAAAGCTCAACGCCAACAAGGCAAAGCCCAAGAAAAAGGGTGGCTTTAGCGCGCGTCTGCAGGAGGCGCTGAAGGAGCAGCAGCGGCAGCAGGCGGCGGCGCAGGGGAAGAAGGGGAAGTAGGTCGAGGGCCTCCGGCCCGAGTTGTCAGATAACCTCCGGTTCGAGATTGGGTCACCGCGGATTTGCTCGGATTACATTCGCCGATTTAACGCGGATTTTCCCGGCTCTTCTCGCTGCGCTCGTTTTTTTTAATCACGGATTGGGCACGGATTTCCACGAAGCCCCCCCCGGTGGCGTCGTCGTTCGGCGAGCTAATGAAAATCGTGCTCTCCATTACTGGCAGGGATAATCGTACCATAGCGAAACAATTCATAGTATATACCATTAATGTATCTACATCAATACCCGCTGCTACATGAATATCCTGCTTGTCCTCGCCCATCCGAACCCCGATAGCCTGAATGGCGCCACGGCCCGCTCCGTACAAGATGCACTAAAAGAGAAGGGCCACAGCGTACGCCTCAAAGATCTGTACCGAATGGACTTTGACCCCGTCCTGGGGATGGCGGATTTCATGGCCTGGCAGAAGGGGGAGGTACCCGCCGACGTGAAGCAGGAGCAGGAAGATATTGCCTGGGCCGACGCGCTCACGTTCATCTACCCGATCTGGTGGCACGAGCGGCCCGCTTTGCTCAAGGGATGGATTGATCGCACCTTCACCAAAGGCTTTGCCTGGGACTTCGACGAGAACGGAAGAGTAGGACTCCTCAAAGATAAGAAGGCCTTCGTAGCGGCCACATATGGTAGTCCCGTACCGATCTACGACGAACTCGACGTCAACATGGAGGAGCTCTTCAGTTCCGTCGAGAAAGGGACGCTGGGTTTCTGCGGTATCCAGGAAACCCACTTCGAGGATGAGTTCGGCGTGCTCATGCAGGAGCGTGAGGCCAACGAGGATTACAAGGAACGGGTAACGCAAGCCGCCGTGGCGTTCTTTGCTTAGGCATCGGTCAATCTTTTGCCAGGTAGGTTGCGTTTACCTTCGCGCAGCCATACCATACCCATGATCCGAACCCTCTTCTGCCTCTGTACCCTGTGCTGCCTACTCGGCTGTGCTCGTCAGCCCGCCGCTCCAGCACCCTTCCCTACTCCTGCACCGGCTCCGACGGCACCTGCGCCCGCGCCCAAAACCACGACGCCATCCGCTAATGGCGATCCGCGAGCTGTAGAACCAAAGACGATGGATGAGAATCTGCGCAAGGAAATCCTGACGGAAGAAGCCGAAAGGGTACTCGAGGAAGACCGGATGACGGTTACCGGACGAAAGATCGGCTACGTACCCCGGGCGGCCGAAAACGAAACGGCCGTCATCGAGAACCAGGGCAACCTGGGAACGGCACCGCTGACCGAACCGGATGAACTAGCCGAACCGGAGGAAGTCCCGTTGCTGACTTATGCCAAATCGCCCTGCTTCGGAGACTGCGACGTCTACCGGCTGGACGTCATGCCGGATGGTCGGATGACACTGGAGGTCGAGCTCGGGTTCAGCCGGCCGGGTACCTACGTACAAACCCTGACCGCCTTCGACCGTATGGACTTGATGAGCAGTCTGGACAGTTTGCGGGGTGTGGCCTACGAGCCGGTGTACCCCACGGACCCCGAAGCAATTCCCGATGATGGAAGCTATACCGCAGTAACCCTGCCGGGGGAGGACGGGGAAGCCCGTTCCATTACCGTATACTACGATGCGCCGGAAGAACTGGACCGCTTCATGCGCCGCGTGCGCCAACTGATCGAAGACCAGGCCTGGAGCCCCCGGCCGCGCTAACGCTGCATACCTAAATACACCAAACTAATGGCGGAAAACAAAATCATCTTCTCCATGGAGCGGGTCTCGAAGACCTTTCCGGGAGCGAACAAGAAAGTGCTCAATAACATCTGGCTGAGCTTCTACTACGGCGCCAAGATTGGCGTACTCGGCCTGAACGGATCCGGTAAGTCAACCCTGCTAAAGATCATCGCCGGCGTAGATAAAAATTACGAGGGCAACGTCGTTTTTGACGGAAACTATAAGATCGGTTACCTGGAGCAGGAGCCCACTCTCGACCCCGACAAGACCGTGAGGGAAATCGCCGAGGAAGGCGTGCAGGAGACGGTGGACCTGATGAAGGAATACGAGGCGGTGAACGACAAATTCGCCGAGCCGATGAGCGACGACGAGATGAACAAACTCATCGAACGGCAGGGCGAGCTCATGGAAGAACTCGAGAACCGCAATGCCTGGGAGCTGGAAAACCGCATCAACACCGCCCTGGAGAGCCTGCGCTGCCCGCCCGACGATGCTAAGGTGAACGTGCTGAGTGGGGGAGAGCGCCGCCGCGTCGCCCTGGCCCGCCTGCTGCTCAGCAACCCCGACATCCTGCTGCTCGACGAGCCAACCAACCACCTGGACGCCGAGAGCGTCGATTGGCTGGAGCAGTACCTCAAGTCCTTTCCCGGCACCGTTATCGCCGTGACCCACGACCGCTACTTCCTGGACAACGTGGCCGGCTGGATCCTGGAACTGGACCGCGGCGAGGGTATCCCCTGGGAAGGCAACTACTCCAGCTGGCTGGAACAAAAATCGCAGCGACTGGCCCAGGAGGAAAAGCAGGAGAGCAAGCGCCAAAAGACCCTCAAACGGGAACTGGAGTGGATCCGTATGGCCCCCAAGGCCAAACAGAGTAAGGGCAAAGCCCGCCTGAACGCCTACGACAAGTTGGCCGGCAGCGAGGGCAGGGAGCGGGAGAAGAACCTGGAAATTTACATTCCGCCCGGGCCGCGGCTCGGCGACGTGGTCATTCAGGTACAGCACCTAAAGAAAGGTTTCGGCGACCGGGTGCTCTTCGACGATGCCAGCTTTACAATCCCGAAGAACGCCATAGTCGGCATCCTCGGGCCGAACGGGGTGGGTAAGTCCACCTTCTTCCGCCTGTTGGTCAATGAGCAACAGCCGGACGGAGGGGAGATCAAGATCGGCGACACCGTCGAGATCAGCTACGTCGATCAGGCCCACACCCAGTTGCGGGACGGCAACAAAACGATCTACGACGTCGTCAGCCAGGGCCACGATATGATCGAGGTGGGCAACACCGCCGTCAATGCCCGGGCCTACCTGAGCCGCTTCAACTTCGCCGGTGCCGACCAGCAGAAAAAGGTCGGTATGCTCTCCGGCGGCGAGCGCAACCGCCTGCAACTGGCTATGACGCTACGCGAGGGCGGCAACGTCCTGCTACTGGACGAGCCCACGAACGACATCGACATCAATACCCTGCGCGCCCTGGAGGACGCGCTGGATAGTTTCGCCGGCTGCGTGCTGGTGATCAGCCACGACCGCTGGTTCATCGACCGGCTGGCCACTCACATCCTGAGCTTCGAGGACGAGGGGGAGATTCAGTTCTTCGAGGGCAACTACAGCCAGTACGAACGGGCGAAGAAGGACCGGCTGGGGGATGTGACGCCGCGGCGGCCGCGGTTTAAGAACGTGATCAATCGGTAAATCGATACCACTCCACGCTATCCAGCGCCGCCCGTCGCCCACTCTCCTCCGGGGCGTAATAGGTCGCCAGGTAGTCCACGATCGGGCGGTGGTGGGGACCCAGGTCGGCTAGCCCCTGCTTTTCCTGCATCCAGTCGATCATGGTCTCCCAGCCGGCGGCGGTGGCCCGGTTCTGGGTGATCAGCTTGGCGCTGTGGCAGGCCAGGCAGTTTCCTTTCACGAGCAGGTAGTCCCCTTCGGCAATCAGGCCGGTGAGGGTGTCGATGCCGTCGACGACACCGGGGGGCGGGGCTTCCGTTGTTTTAGCGGATGGTTCTGGCTGGCAACCGTAGCCTAAGGAAAACACGGCACAAAATATGCCAGCGGATATAAGTCGTAAATAACTCATGCTACGACCTTTACGGCGATCCGGTGACAGGCATTGTTCAGGTAGCCCCGGGGGTTCCAGGCGGGCAGGACCATGGGTTGGGCCCGGCCTTCGCTATCGGTGGCCCGAGCCCAAACTTCGTAATATCCTTTCTGTGGAAAGCGAATGTCGGCCGCGAAGTGCCGCCAGGCATAGCGGTGGGGGCTGGACGACAGCGTACACCCTTGCCAGGTACTCCCGAAGTCGATGCTATAGTCCACCGCTTGCACCTGCGCGCCGCCGCACCAGGCGTGTCCCCGGATATTGAGGGGCGTGCCTTCGCTCAGGATAGCGCCCGTGCGTGGGGAGGTGATGAGGCTTTTGACCGGCATTTCTTCGATGATGCACATGTCTTCGTCGGCCACGGTCGCGCCGGGGGACACGGGCTCGCAGGGGACGCGGTAGGACTGACCACCCATCTTTTCCCCGTCGTGCACTTGGTCGCGGACCACAATACGCGTCAGCCATTTTCCGGAGCAACTGGCCGGGTAGCCACCGATGACCAGCCGCAGGGGAAAGCCGTTCAGTAGCGGCAGGGCTTCGCCGTTCATCGCCCAGGCGACCAGGCTTTCGGGCTCCCGAGCCTTGGCAATGGGAACGCCGCGGGAGATGACCACCTTATCGGGGTCGCCGCTCAGGTGAGTGTCAGCGCCGTAGTAGCCGACGTAAACGGCCTTTTCGTAGTCGACCCTCGCTGCGTCTAGGAGATCTCGTAAGCGGATGCCGGTCCATTCCGCGCAGCCGACCGCTCCGGTGCTCCACTGATTGCCGCGGGCGGGCGGGCTGAATTCTTTGCGTCCGTTGCCCCCACATTCCAGGGTGATGGGGAGGGTAACGGATTTGAAGCGCTGCTTTAGTTCACTGAGGGTAAAAGTCACCGGTTCAGGTACGGCTTCGCCGCTGATTTCCAGCTGCCATTCGTCGGGATTGGGCGCCCCGATAGCTATCGGGGCAGGTGCAAGGCCGTTATTGCGCACGAAAAAGCGTGCGGCTTCGGTCAGTTCGGAATCCAGCAGGTGGGGTGGCGTTTCGGCGTTGACGGGCCGGTCATTGAGGATGGTCAGGCCGGGGTGTTTGCCGGGTAGGGTCGGATCGAGCCCAATGGGCCGCATACCGGCCGGAAGCAGGGCACCGTAGACTACCGGCAGACCGGCCAGGGTCAGGAAACGACGGCGGGAGAGGGCGGGGGCGGGACCGTATTTCATCCCTCTAAAGGTACGACGCCATTCCCGGGAACGGATTACCTCACCAAGAAACTGGCCGCCCCGCGCTCCTGCCGCCCGCTTACTTTCAGGCGATACATTCCCGCAGGTAGATTGCCCGGTAAGGACAGTTCGGACTGTTGAATACCCCGGTGATCCGATCTCCGCCTACCCTGCCACACAAGGCGACCATCAGTGGCGTACACCGAGAATTGAAGTGGTCCGATACCCCGTGGGGTGAACTCAACGGTGATCCGGTCCACGGCGGGGTTGGGGAATACCCGCAGTCGGAGTGCAGGCAATGCGGTGGGGGTCGGTACGGAAGTGAGCCTGGTAAGTCCGGTGACCATCCGGACCCGACCGCCGGTACCGTCGCCGGTCGTGATGAGCAAAGTGTCTCCACTGGGGCTAAGCGCCAAACCGTTTGGATAGGACAGGCTGGCGTCCAGCAGTGTGCCCTCGGTACTGCCTTCCTGGCCGGTCCCCGCCCAGATCGTGACCTCTCCCTGCTGGGTGACGTGGTAGATGCGGTGACTGACGTATCCGGCTACGAGGTAGTCGTCCCCATAATTGATCAGGTATCCGGAGTTCCCGCTGCTATCCAATGTGGCAAAGGGAGTCACCACTCCGTCCAGACTGACGCGGTGCAGCCGATTGTCGTCAAAATTCGCGACGATCAGGCCGCTGTCGGAGGCCCAGATCAGCGCGTCGGGTCCGGCGAGCCGGGCCGTGTCCCGCACCAGCGTATCCGCCTGGCCGGTAGTGAGATCGATACGGGCGATGAGCCGGTCTTGGTAGTCGGTCATGTAGATCAATTGCTCGCTGGAATCGAGCAGGGTGCTGACCGGCTGCCCGAAACCAGAGGCGATTACGGAATCGCGGCCGGAACGATCCAGTCGGTGGACGGAACCTCCCCGGCCCGCCTCACCGAAGTAAAAATTGCCGGACGCATCGAATGTACCGCCCAGCGGGGTCGAGAGACTGTCCAGCAACAGGGAGATGGAACTATCGGGATTGACCCGGTAGAGGAGTCCGTTCACAAAATCGGGCGTGTAAATTCTCCCGTCTGCGGACCAGCTCAGGGCCTCGAAGTACCGTCCGGCCTGGGTGGGTACGTAGGTTTCCAGTCGCTGTCCACAGAGCGGGAGCATCAACACAATCAAAAACAAAGTCCAAGTCGATCGCATAGTCTGTCGTTGTAGAGAACCAAGGTAGACGGGGGGCGCGGCCGCAGGTGCAATCGGAGCCGGAGGAGGAGTCCGCCTAAGCTGAGAGGGAGGAAAAGCGGGGAAATTGTCCGGTGGCGACTAGGTCAGCGGTAGATTTTCCGTGACCTTGCTCGCCGAACCCTCCACTATGAGTTTTTCCTTCTTGTCCGTTCTGTTCCTGTTCGGTGGCTTCCAGGCCGTTCTTTTTCTTTTCGGGATCTGGCGGGCACGCCCCGAACGCTCCGTCTCGCTCCGCCTGTTAAGTGTACAGTTGGTCGGTATCGCCGTTATTTTGGTTCACCACGCCTTCTACGTTTCTTCCCCCCCGGATTCCGTGTGGCGGTACGGCTTCGTTGACGTGTCGGCAGCGGCCTGGATGACGGTACCGCCGGCCTTCTACTTCTACATTCGCAGCCTGGTCCATTCCGACTTCCGGTGGCGGCGGGGGTACCTGGCCGCTTTTTTCCTGCCCCTGTACTACCTGCTCAGCTGGGTTATCCACCTGTTTGGCCTCGAATACGGGTTCTACCGGCTTTTCGCTGCGCGGCCCGATTGGTACCTCTACGGCTGGATCGCCGGTTACCTGCTGTATTCCGTGGGGTGGGGGGCAGCTGCCCTCCGGGTCCTCTACCAGGACGCCCGGCCGGAGCGATACCGCCGGCAGTCGGGCTGGCTGCGGTGGTACACGGTAGGCTACCTGGTGGCCGTCGGGATAGCGGGGGAAATCTTCGCGTATTTAGTGGTTACGCAGGGCTATTCCGTTGATTTTGAGTATGGATTGCTGATTCTGTTCGAAGTATTCGTCCTGACGCTGGTCTACCAGTCCCTCCGCCGGTCCACCTATTCCGGCTGGCTTGCGGACCGGCTCTACGGACCGTCCGCCATCACCGAGGACCGGTTGCCCCAGCTGCGGGAACGCCTCGATGCCTACGTACGGGATGCCCGCCCTTATCTGGACCCGGAGTTGCGTCTGGCCACGGTGGCACGGGCAATCGGTATCACCGAAAACGAGCTCTCCCAGTTGTTCGCCCATTACCCTTCCGGCAATTTTTACGGCTACGTCAATGGTTACCGGCTAGGGGCCTTCGAGCGGGCCCTGCGGGAGGGGGCGGCTGACCGCCTGACGATCCCCGGGCTTGCCCGGGAGTGCGGATTTAAATCCAAAACGTCCTTCTACCGCCTGTTTCGCGAACACTACGGAACCACCCCCTCGAACTACCTCCGGGAGTTGCAATCATCCACGCCATAGCCGATCGGGGGGTACCGGCACTTGCCGGCTGGTCCACTAGGTGTGGAAAAGACACATTGGGCACCAACGCGTATCTTTAGAGGTCCGTAATCATCTACCGTGTCGTACCGCCTTCCTACTTTTCTTGTTTCCCTCCTGTGTCTGGCGCTGACCGGCTGTGGTCCGGATCTTAAGGACGGTGTCGCCGAGGCCTACGTCGGTCTGCCCGAAGTCGTTGACTACAACTTCCACGTCAAGCCCATCCTCAGCGACCGCTGCTTCGCCTGCCACGGCCCCGACGCCCAGAACCAGCAGGCCGGACTGCGGCTGGATACGGAAGAAGGGGCCTACGCCGTGCTGGAAAGTGGCAATGGCGTGGCCATCAAACCGGGCAGCCTCGGCGGTAGCGAGCTCATCCGGCGCATCCACTCCGTCGATCCGGAGATCATCATGCCGACGCCGGAGTCCAACCTGACGCTGACCGACGAGGAAATCGCCATCCTGACCAAATGGGTCGAGCAGGGCGCGGAGTACAAGCCCCACTGGGCATTCGTCGCCCCCGGGCGGCCGGAGGTGCCGGAAGCTGGGGAAGGTTGGGCCAAGAACGACATCGACCGCTTCATTGCCCAACGACTGGAACGGGAGGGAATCGCCCCGGCCCCCGAAGCCGAACGCAGCTACCTCATCCGCCGGCTGTATTTCGACCTGAACGGACTGCCCCCCAGCCTGGCTGAACTCGACTACTGGCTGGAAGAAGAGTCCGACGACTGGTACGAGAAGCTCGTTGACACCCTCCTGTTCCGCCCAGCCTACGGGGAACGCATGGCCACCCACTGGCTGGACGTGGCCCGGTTTGCCGACTCCGAAGGGTACCTGGACGACTTCCACCACGCGATGTGGCCCTACCGCGACTGGGTCATTGATGCCTACAACGAGAACTTGCCCTACGACCAGTTCGTGGAATGGCAGCTCGGCGGCGACCTCTTCGATCGTCCGACCCGGGAGCAGCAGCTGGCCACCAGCTTTAACCGCAACCACAAGCAGAATTCGGAGGGCGGCATCATTCCCGAAGAGTTCCGGGTGGAGTACGTTGCCGACCGGACGAACACCGTAGGTACCGCCTTCATGGGCCTGACCGTCGGCTGTGCCCGTTGCCACGATCATAAGTACGACCCGTTTAGCCAGGAGAATTATTTTCAGCTCTTCGGCTTCTTCAATAACACCGTCGAGCGGGGGGACGGCATTTTCGGCTACAATGCCCTGGAGAACGGACAGATGGTTGAAAACCGACTGGCGATGAATGCCGGTCCGACCCTCCCGCTGCCCGACCGGGAGACGGAAAAGATCCGCAACCACCTCCTGGCCA
>CAZKPE010000021.1:27559-28935 GCA_964554545.1 uncultured Lewinella sp. | reverse complement strand
CGGGAAGCGCCGCGGCCGGCCAGCCGCTCGATAGCCTTCAGCTCGGCCCGGGCCAGAGCCCGCACGTCGGAAGGGGCGTCGGTATTCTCCTCCATCAATTCCATCAGACGGTTGACGTGGGCGCGTTGCAGGTTGCGACGGAACACGCTCACGGGGCGGCGACGGCTGACTTCCGACCAGAGCCCCTCCCGTAAGTCGGTCAGCATGGCATCGGCGGGGTAGGCATCTCCGTCGTTCAGCGCCTCGTTTTCGGCCATGCGTTCCAGGCGGTCCGCGCTGAGTAAATAGTCGAGTTGCCGGGTCTGAAGCTGCCCGATGCGCTCCACGGTACCGCTGGCACTGATGTTCCGGATTACGTCTTCGGGCATCAGCCATTCCGGCGTGGTGAAGACCTCTTCGAGCAGGAAGTCCAGGGCCTTCCGCTGCTCCCCGGCGTCGAGAGCCCGGTAGCTCTGGCCGGCATCATCCGTGGTGCGGCGAAGTTCGTAGACGCCACCGATATTCTGGGTGACGTGGGCGGCGTAGCGCGACCAGACCCCGAGCAGTTCACTATATAATTCGGCTACGTCCCCATAATCCTCACCCGGGGTGGACGTCCACTCGGCCAGGTTATTGGCTACGATGCGCAGATTCTTCATGCCATAGGTGCTGGCCTTTATCGGATCATCGCCCACCGATTCGGTTTGCGAGCTCGGGTCGCTGCGGCTGCGGTCGCCGAAGAGGTACATCGGGTCGCCGGCCTTCTCGTCGATCCAGGCATCCAGCGTCGCTACCTCGTCTTCGGGATTCTCCGCCTCGGGTAGGTAGCGGTAACCCCAGTTGATGGCGTAGAGGTCGTAAGGCCCGAGCATGCGGACGAAGCGCACCCCTTCGTCCCCGGGCTGGGCGACGTAGTTGTAGCGGGTGTAGTCCATGATGGTGGAGGCCAGTCCGTAGGTATTGGTGAAGCTGGCCGACCGTAGGCTGTCCGTCGGGTAGGCGTAGCTCGCCTTCATATTGTGGGGCAGCCCCAGGGCGTGGCCGACCTCGTGGCTGATCACCCGCCGCATCATTTCGCCGATCTCCGCCTCGGGGGTGTTCAGGCTGCGCGCGCTTGCGTTGGCGGCCCCGGTTTCCAGCAGGTAGCGGTTGCGGTAGCTACGCAGGTGGTTGTGGTACCAGATAATGTCCGACTCGATGATCTCGCCGGAACGGGGATCGACCACGCTGGGCCCAACGGCGTTCCGGGTGGTGGAGGCGACGTAGCGGACGGTGGAGTAGCGGGCGTCCTCGGGGCTCCATTCGGGGTCTTCTTCCGGGGAGGGCGGGTCTTTGGCGATGATGGCGTTCTTAAATCCGGCTACCTCGAAGGCCTGGTTCCAGTCCTCGATCCCCTG